>NZ_KV789366.1:33405-74752 GCF_001807555.1 Brevibacterium sp. HMSC08F02
AATTCACCGTGACAACGCGCGCTGCCGGTCCAACCCAGATTTACGGTTTAATGTAACTTTGCGCGTAAATGCGCCGCATTAACGCGTGAAACTGCATTAGCGCGCAAGTCTGGCCCAGCCGCCGAGCGCACTCAGCCGCGCAGGATGCCCGGCACCAAAAAGCCGACCGCGTCCAGCAGGAAGTGCGCGCCGACGAACGGCATCACCCTCCGCCGGCGCATGTACAGCCAGCCGAAGATCAGCCCCATGAGCACATTGCCAATAAAGGGGCCGAACCCCTGATACAGGTGGTAGCTTCCGCGGAAAACCGCCAGCCCCACGATGATCGCCCACGGCGACCAGCGCAGCTTTTCCAGCCGATCCCAGAAGAAGCCCAGCAGCAGCACTTCTTCCAGCACACCGTTCTTCACCGCCTGCAGCAGCAGAACCGGCACGGTCCACCACGCGGCGTTTAAGTTGTTCGTCGAGATCTGCGCTGTCACACCGAGCGCTCGCCCAGCGGCATAAACAACGAGCGTCCCCGCTCCGATCAGCACAAACAGCCCGACGGCACGCCAGGCATCACCCCAAGCGGCACGCCGAGCTCCGTCGCGCAAAACACCATCAGACGCAGTGCCGCCACCACGAGCATTGCACCCCGCATCCGGGCCGGCACTGCGCCCCGCATCCGGGTCGACGCCACACCCCGCATCCGGGCCGGCACCACCACGACCAACACCGCGCCCCAGTCCCAGCCGCTCGAGCACGGAACCCTGCCCGTCAAGCCACATGAGGTACAGCGCGAGCGCCACCGGCACGAGCGTGAACCCGATACCCAGCAGCTGGTACACCAGGTCAAAAACTTCCCGCGTGGACTGGCTGTGGTTGAGCCCAGCAGTGCTGTCTTTCAGCGGTGCGCGCGTGAGCATGTCCGCCAGCCGCACGACGGCGTACACCGCCGACTGCCCCAGCGAAACTCCCGCGACCAGCAGCACTTCCGCCCGCCACCGGGCGGGGCTTCCCAGCCTCCCCGGTGACGAGGTGCCGCTCACCTCACAGCTGATCATCGCCTCCGTTGTCGGGTTTGGCTGCCGGCATAGGCTGGGTTGGACGGTCATCATTCGCCGGCCCGGAAGAACCTGCCGCCTGACCAGCGGCAACACCCGCCGGCTCCTGACCATCGGCACCCGCCTGAGCCTCAGCCTCCGCCTCGGCCTTGTCGATGACAGCGGCGCGCGCACCGTCCTTGACGGCCCGCTTCTCAGCGCGGCGCTCCTTGAAGCCTTCGAGCAGTTCGTACAGCACCGGCACCAGGATGAGCGTCAGCAGTGTCGAGGACACGAGACCGCCGATGACAGCCAGTGCCAGCGGTTTGGACACGAACACGCCGCCGCCGGTGAGCCCCATGGCCATGGGCACAAGCGCGAAGATCGTCGCCAGTGCGGTCATGATGATCGGCCGGTAGCGCAGGCGCGCCCCGTGGAACACAGCGGTTTTGAGGTCCGCCCCGTGTGCGCGGAAGCGGTTGATCAGGTCGATGAGCACAATCGCGTTGGTCACCACGATGCCGATCAGCATGAGCATGCCGATCATGGCCGTCAGCCCCATGGGCGTGTCCGTGATGAGCAGCGCGAGGATCGAACCTGTCGCGGCAAACGGGATGGACACCAGCAGAATGAACGGCTGCAGCAGCGAACGGAATGTGGCCACCAGGATGATGAACACGATGAGGATCGCCGCGAGCATCGCCAGGCCCAGCTGCTTGAAGGCGTCTTCCTGTTCGGCGGACACGCCCCCGGTGTCCTGGCTGACGCCCGGCTCCAACTGCGTGTCGTCGACGGCCTTCTGCACCGCGGCGGACACCGCTCCGAGGTCATCGCCGTCGGGAGTAGCGGAGACCGTCACCGAGCGCAGGCCGTCGGAGTGGCTGATGACCGGGGCGGTCTTCTCCTGCGTGATGTTGGCGATCTCGCTGAGTTTGATCGTCTTCTCCTGCGGCTGCGGAGGCTCCGGAACCTCCGGCACCTGCGGCATTTCGGGCATCTGAGGCTGCTGCGGCATCTGACCGTCAGGCATCTGCGGCATCTGGCCGTCGGGCATTTGCCCGCCGTCACCGGGCGCCTGCCCTCCGTCACCGGGCGCCTGCGGCTGCTGGCCGCCTTCCTGCCCAGGTTCACGAGGTGCCTGTTGCTGACCGTCTTCCCCTCCCTCATTGTCAGGGTTGGGCTGCTGCGGCTGATCGGTCGGCGGTGTGTTCGACCCCAGGCCGGGCGCATCGGACGGTTTCGAGGCAGGCTCGGCCACTCGCCCACCGCCCATCGGGCCACCAGCGCCACCAGCACCTCCAGCGCCACCAGCACCGGCACCTCCCGTGGCGGGTGAACCATCGGGCATGACCATGACGGTCAGTTCAATGTCTTCGAGATCACTGATGGTCTCCGCGTCGCCGTCGAACAGGTACACGCTGTTGGTGACGTCGTCGAGAACCACCTGGCCGATGATCTGCCCGTTGATCGCACGCGTGACAATCTGGCCCAGCTGCGCTTCAGACAGACCGTATTCGGCTGCCTTTTTGCGCTTCACGTCGACGTGGATGACATCGCCGACAGCGCGCAGGCTGTTGTCGACCTTCTTCACGCCGTCGGTCTTCTCAAGCTTCTTTGTGAGCTTTTCGGCGGACTTCTTCAGCGCTTCTGTGTCGTTTGCGGTCAGCGTGATGTCGATTGTCGATCCACCGGGACCGGAGTTGTCCATGACTTCGAAGCTGCCGGACTTGTCCGGGTCCATGTCCTTGAACTTCTCAGTCAGGCGCTGTGAGACCTCGTCAGCGCTTGCCCCTTCGGACAGGTTGATGAGGTAGGTACCGCTGAGTCGGCCGGAACCGGAAGCCCCGCCCATGTCGAACTCGCTTGAGCCGACAGTGAAGCTCAGATCCTCTACACCTTCCGTGGCGAGGATGTCCTTTTCGAGCGGTTCGGCGAGCTTCCCGGCTTCCTCCAGGCCAACACCCGCGGGGAACTTCTGGCTGGCGTTGAGCGTGTCCGAGCCCATGTCGCCCAGGAAGTCGGTCTTGAGAAGCGGCACGAGGCCCAGGGTGAGCACCAGCACCAGGACGCTGGCGACGAGTGTGATCACCGGGTGGCGCACCGTCCAGCCGATGACCGGCGTGTAGGTCTTCTGCAGTCGGGTGACCGGCGAACGCAGACCCTCGAGCTCGTCGATCTCGCTTTCGGCATCAGGTGAAACAGCGTCAGCCGACTCCGCCTCGGCTTCCGGAGCTGCCGCCGAGGTGGAGGTCACCTGGGCAGCCGGCGCCACCTCGGCGGTCTCAGCAGCCGCGGCTCCCTTCTTGCCAGCACGGCGGCGTTCCTTGCGCTCAGCTTTCAGGCCGCGCAGGCCCTCCTTGCGGCGGGCCGCGATTTCCTTCTTCTGGGCGCGGTTAAGGCGAACTTTGGATTCACGCGCACGCAGGAACCAGAATGCCAGAACCGGCACGATCGTCAGCGCCACCAGCAGCGATGCCAGCAGGGCGATCGAGGTGGTCAGAGCGAAGGGACGGAACAGCTCGCCCGTCTGGCCGGATACGAAGACCAGCGGCAGGAACACCGCCACCGTCGTCAGTGTGGAAGCGGTGATGGCTCCGGAGACTTCGCCCACGGCGGCGAGGATGTTGCTGAACTTGGTGCCGCCCATCGTGTGGCGCCGGCGAATGGCCTCAATGACGACAATCGAGTCATCGACCACGCGGCCAATCGAAATGGTCAGTGCTGAGAGCGTGAGCATGTTGAGCGAATAGCCCGTCTGCCACAGACCGATCATTGTCAGCAGCAGCGACAGCGGAATTGAGATCGCCGTGATGAGGGTCGCCCGCACGCTCAGCAGGAACACGAGGATGACCAGCACCGCGAACACCAGGCCGAGCACACCCTCGTGGACGAGGTCGTCAATCGACTGCTGGATGAACGGCGACTGGTCGAAAACCGTGGTGAATTCGGGGTTGCCGCGCACCTTGTCCTGCAGTTTCGGCAGGGCGTCGTGCACGGCGTTTGCAACATCGACCGTGTTCGCGTCAGGGGTCTTCGTCACCGCCAGGGTCAGCGACTCTTTGCCGTTGGTGCGCGAAATGCTCTCAACCGGAGCGGGCACCTGCTTGATTTCAGCGACCTCGGACAGTTTGAGGGGGCCGTCCTTGCCCGTGACCTGCAGGTCACGGATCTGGTCGAGGTTCGTGATGCGCACGCCGACTTCGACCGGTGCGTCCCCGTTGTCGCCTTCGATTTCACCGGCCGAGGCGGCAACGCCGTTGGCCTGCAGGACGCCGGCGATTTCGTCGACGCTGACACCCTTGTCTTTGACTTTCTCCTGGTCAACCGTGATGTTGACCTGTTTGACGTCAGCGCCGGACACCGCGGCTGCGCGCACGCCGGCCAGCTTCTTCAGTTCGGGGACGACAACCGAATTGAGGTCATCGGCGAGTTTTTCTTTGTCACCGTCAGAAGCGACCGAAATGACGACGACGGGGAACTCATCAAGAGCACCGCTGAACACGATGGGGTCGACCCCGTCGGGCAGCTGTTCTTTGACCTTGGCAATCGCGCCTTCGAGTTCGCGGACGATGTCATCTGATGAGGTCCCGTAGGCGACTTCGGCCGTCACTTCGGACGAACCTGATGACGAGGTGGAGCTGACTGATTCGACTGATTCGGAACCGCTGATCGCGCTTTCGATGATGTCGGTGACTTCGCTCTCCACGGCTTCGGGCGATGCACCCGGGTATTGGGCGGAGATGACAGCCTGCGGCAGTTCGAAGGCGGGGAAGAGCTCCCGCTTCAGCTGGGCTGTTGCGATGAAGCCGAACATCACCGCAACCACGGTGATCAGTCCGATGAGGGCACGGTTCTTCAGGCTCAGGCGAGTCAGTGTTTTCACGCGGCCATCCTATTCGACGGCCCCTGCGAACACCCTGAGGTCAACCCCCGGTCCGCATCGGGACAACCGCCCGTTTCAGGTGAGGAAAACCTCCGCAAGAATTTGGCCGCACCCGCAAGTTAAGCTACCTTAATTTCATGGCAAACAGGGTCCTTTCCCGCGGCGGCGCACACGACGGCGGCGCACGCGGCGATACTCGCCACCAGCACGTTCACCGCAAGCGCCTGGTGTGGCTTTTGGGTCCGGCCTTTGTTGCGGCAATCGCCTATGTCGATCCCGGCAATGTCGCCGCGAACCTCAGCGCGGGCGCTGAGTACGGATATCTGCTGGTGTGGGTTCTCATTGCCGCCAATCTCACCGCCATGATCGTGCAGTACCTGTCGGCCAAGCTCGGCCTGGTCACTGGCGAAAGCCTGCCGAGCATACTGGGCGCGCGGCTGAGGAAACCTGCCCGACGGGCATTTTGGCTGCAGGCGGAGCTCGTCGCCGCGGCAACTGACCTCGCCGAGGTCGTCGGCGGCGCAGTTGCCCTGTACATCCTGTTCGACATCCCCCTGGTGTGGGGCGGAATGATCATCGGCGCGGTATCAATGCTCTTGCTGGCTACCGCTGACCGCGCGGGCCAGCGATGGTTCGAAGCACTGGTGACCGCCCTGCTGGTGATCATCACGATCGGCTTCACAGCCGGCCTGCTCATCAGCGACCTCGATCCCGCCGGCATGGCCCAGGGCATGATTCCCCGCTTCGAGGACACGCGCTCACTCATGCTGGCCGCTGCAATCCTGGGTGCGACCGTCATGCCACACGCCATCTACCTGCACTCGGACCTCATCCGCGATCGCTTCGGCACCGGCATTCCCGAACGCACTGTTGCCCGTCTGCTCAAGGCCAGCCGGTGGGACGTGTTCCTGTCGCTCATCCTGGCAGGCGGCGTCAACCTCGCCATGCTGCTCTTGGCGGCGGCTGCCCTGCCAGGCGTTGAGGGCACTGAGACCATTGAGGGCGCGCACGCGGCCATCACAGGGGCCATGGGCCCGTTCATCGGCGTGCTCTTCGGCATCGGCCTGTTGGCTTCCGGCCTGGCTTCAACTTCAGTGGGCTCCTATGCGGGCGCATCGATCATGAAGGGCCTGCTGCACATGCAGATCCCCCTGCTGTGGCGCAGGCTCACCACCCTCATCCCGGCACTTGTCATTCTGGCGCTCGGCATCGATCCGACGTTCGCGCTCGTTGTGTCGCAGGTGCTGCTCTCAATCGGCATTCCCGCGGCTCTCATTCCGCTGGTCATCTACACCGGCCGGCGCAGCATCATGGGTCGATTCGCCAACCCGCTGCCCCTGCAGGCTGCCGCGTGGGTGACAACAGCCCTCATTGTGGCGCTCAACGCGGTGCTCATTGTGCTGGTCTGCTTGGGCTACGACGTGTAAACACCCTTCGCCGCACCGCCGCTGTGACCGCAGCGGCAGCCCTTTCGGCACATGCACGAATACGCATAGGGTGAAGGTGTGAGCACTGAACTGGAACACCTGTCACCGGTCACCCAGGACTTCCTCAAGGCCATCTGGAGCGCCGAGGAGTGGGGTGGTGGCCCCATCACGACGAAGGCCCTGGCCGAAAGGTTCGGCACGTCGTCTGCGAGTGTGACTGACACCGTCAAGCGCCTAGCCGCTGCTGACCTTGTCGCCTACACCCCGTACAAGCCGGTCCGACTGACTGATGTGGGCCGCCGTCACGCGGTGCAGATGGTCCGCAGGCACCGCCTGCTCGAAACCTACCTGGTCAGCATGCTCAATTATTCGTGGACGGAAGTCCATGACGAGGCGGAGCGACTGGAACACGCTGTTTCTGACCTGTTCGTGTCCCGCATCGATGCGCTCATGGGATTCCCCACGGCTGATCCGCACGGCGATCCGATTCCCGATGCTGGGGGCCGCATTTACCACCCTGATCGCGCGGTTCTGCTGGGCGAGGCCACGACAGAAGGGCTGCACCGGGTGGATCGCGTGGATGACAGCGAAAACGACATTCTCACTCAAGCCGCCAATCACGGATGTGTTCCCGGGGCGCACATTGTTCCCAGCGCGGTGCTGGAAAACGCCCCAAATCTGGCCGAAGCGGTGTGGGTCTCCCCCGTCCAGGAGGGCTGAACCAGCTTCGGTTCTAAGCCTCGGCTTTCTTGCGGCCCGGCATGGTTTCCTCAGCGAAGAACCACTGAATACCGGCGAGCACAACAACTGCACCGGCCGCGGCAAAGGCGACCCCGTAGCCGTAGGCGTCAGCCAGCCATCCGGAGACGATCGGCCCGAAGATAGCGCCGACGTCCATGCCCATCTGATAGCGCGACAGCACTTTGCCGCCGGCCCTGTCAGGCCCGATGATGTCAGCGATGACGGCCTGCTGGGGTGCGTTGACGATTCCCGCACCGATGCCGGCTATGACCGACAAGATCAGGAAGACGGGGAACGACTGCCACAGGCCAACCAGGATCGTGGAGCAGCCGAGCACCAGCAGTCCTGCAATGATGAACGGTTTGCGGCCGTACACATCGGCAGCCCGTCCCAGAGTGTTGACTGACAGGGCGGTGCCGGCGGCGAACAGGGCGAGCGCCCAACCTGCGGCGGCGACATCGGCCTGGAGTGCGTAGATCGCAAACAGCGGGTAGATAGCGGTGCGCACACCCATAGCACCCCAGCCGTTGGCCATCGCGCCGACAAGTGCCGCGCGATAGGACTTGAAGGCCCACGCTTCACGGAAGCGCATGGGAGGCAGCCGGTCTGGGCGCTCTTTCGCGGTGACGGCTTCGGCAGCCTGCGGTGAAACGGAACCGTCGGCGGCACCATCAGAGCCGACCCCAGCGGTCTCGTGAGCATCCTGCGGATCCGGGCCCTCCACCTCGTCATTCCGGCCTGTGGTCAGTTTGAGGTGCACAACCAGAGCAGCAATGACCAAGCCGGTGCCGTAGATGAGGAACGGCACCCGCATGCCCAGGCCGGCCATAAGACCGCCGACGACGGGGCCGGCGATGTTGCCCACCAAAAACGCCGTCGCGTACATGCCGGTGGCACGAGCCCGCGCGTTGTGCGGGGCGATCCGCACAATGAGCGCCATGGCTGACACCGTGAACAGGGTCGAGCCGATCCCGCCGAGAGAGCGGAACAGCAGCAGCTGTTCGTAGGACTGGGCAAACGCCACGGCAAAGGTCGAAGCGGCGACAATGAGCAGGCCCACAACGTAGATGGGCCTTTCCCCGAACGTGTTGACCAGGCGGCCGCCAGCGGGCGCGGTGAGCAGGCGGAAGAACGCAAAAGAGCTCACCACGATCGTCGTGGCGGTCACGCCCAGATCAAAGGAGTGGGCGAACTGCGGCAGCACCGGAGCGATGATGCCGAAGCCGATCGCCACGATGAACGCGGCGCTGATGAGCACCCAAATGTCCGCGGGCATCGCTACTTTCGGCCCGCGCCACTTAGCTCTCTTCTTCACAGACGTGAAGACCACCCCTGTTTGGTGTCAAGGAAGACATCCGGGTCGAGCGGCGGCCTGCTGGACGTGGTCAGTCGCTCGTGGAATTCAGGTTCCACGTCGCCCACGTACAGCCAGCCCATCATGAGTTCGCTGTCCTTCAGACCGTGGAAGCGGCGGATGGGTTCGGCGTTGGCGTTCGGGCCGGTGCGCCACATAACGCCCCAACCGGCCTGCCACAGGGCCAGTTCCAGCAGATGGGCGGCACCGGCGGCGGTGGCGTGCTGTTCCCACTGGGGAACCTTGGGGTGCTCAATGTGGTCGGCAATGACCGCGATGAGCAGTTCGGCGCGAAACGGCTTGGGGTTGATTTCCCCTGCGGGGCGGACGGTTCCGTCGGCTTCGTCAAGTGCCTCTGCAAGGCCCACGCGGTCATCACCGCGCAGAGTCATCAGCCGCCACGGACGCAGCGCCTTGTGGTCGGCCACCGGTGTGACGGCGGCCAGCAGGTCGCGTAGCTGTGTGTCCGTCGGAGTTTCGGGGCCGACCTTGGACACCGAGCGGCGATTCTTCATGGCGGTGAGAACCGGGTCGGTGAATTCGACGGGGTCGAGGCGGCGGGGTGTTGCCGCTGTTGGTTCTTCTGGGGTTGTCATAGGTTCCATTCGATCAGGTGTTGTCAGTACATGTATTCGGCGTACCGGGCTCGTGCCTGCGCCAGCTTGGGGTCGATGACGAACATGCAGTAGCCGTTGCCCGGATTGCGCCCGTAGAAGTTCTGGTGGATGTCTTCGGCCACGTAGAACCGGCTCATGGGCTCCAGGGTGGTGACAATCGGCCTGGGGAAAAGCTCTTGCCAGTGTGCGATGGCGTCTTGGAAGTGCTGTTTCTGTTCCGCGTCTTCGTAGAACATGGCCGAACGGTACTGCGTGCCGACATCGTTGCCCTGCCGGTTGAGGCTCGTAGGGTCGTGCCCGGTGAAGAACATGCCGAGGATGACATCTTCCGGCACGACGGCCGGGTCAAACGTCACGCGCACGGCTTCTGCGTGCCCCGACATTCCCGACGCCACCTGTGCGTAGGTGGGATCGGGAATGTCACCGCCGATGTAGCCGGATTCGACGCGGCTGACTCCGCGGGTACGGCTGTAGACGGCTTCCAGGCACCAAAAGCATCCGGCGGCAAGCGTCAGCGTCTTCATATTCGACATAACCTCGCACGCTCCTGGGCTATTCCACCGGCGGCCCTGCGGGGTTTACTGTTCGACTTCGATCTGCGCGTCCTCAGCGACGCTTGCCCACTGTGCGACGGTCAGCAGGTCAGGTTCGTCCTCCGGGCTGTAATCGGCGTCAACGTCTTCGAGGTCGACGCCTTCTTCGTCCCAGTCGATGAAGAACATGATTTCCCGCAGCCGGCCTTCCTCGATCATCAGCTCGACCAGGTAGTCGGTGCCGTCCACGCTCACGCGGCCGCGTACGGGGTAGGTGTGCGAGCGCGGAACGATGGGGCCTGCTTCGTCACTGCCGGTGTCCACGCTGACGAAGTCCAGTTCGCGGTTCAGCAGGGCATCACCGGTGAGTGCGCCGTCCTCGACGCCCTCATCATCGTCAGTCCACACCGTGAACGAGGCGGTGCGCAGCTGCTTCTGGATCTGCTCGGCTGCCTGTGGCAGGGGTGAGATTGCCGGGTCGGCGATCCGCTGCAGAAGGTCAAGGATTTCCGGCGGCAAAGTCACGACTGTCGGTTCGCCGTCAGGCAGAGGGTAGTCCGCGTCTTCGAGACCATTTTCGACAAGGCGCGCTGCCCGGCTGACAGCGAAGGTTGCTAGGCCCGTGACGAGTGCGGGCGAAGCGACACCCCAACGGCGAAGGCAGGCATCGAGCCAGTCGTTGGCCTTCACGTTGACCGGCCACAGCGCGGCTGAAGCCACACCGATAACAGGGGCCGCCCACGTGAGGTAGGTGTCGAGCTTGTCGATGCTGATGTCCTCAGCGGTTTCGATTGTGCGGGCATCTCCAAACCAAACGGTCCACCCCGTGTCTTCGCGAATCTGCTGTACTTCCAAAGCAGACGCTGCCGCAAGGAGGCCGCCGAACACGGTCGCGCCGGCCAGCCCGCTGCCGCCCACGTGGCGCGGACGCAGGCCCGCGGCCACCCCGTAGAGGATATCCGTGCCGAGTGTGCGCAGGCTGCTTGCGGGAACAGCACTCTGTATGCGCGGGAGGAAACGCTCGGCAGCTGAATCTGCAGCACCGCGCAGTGAAGAGAAGAATGAGCTCATGGTTTCTCCTGTGGTGTGTGGGGTGGAAGGCTGAATCCGAGCATCTGCGCGGCAGTTGCGGGATCGCCCTGGGTGAGGCCTCGGTTGTCGTCGGCTGTCAATGAGCGGATGTCGGCCCGGTCCAGGTAGAGCGTGCCGTCCAGGTGGTCGAGTTCGTGTTGGATGATGCGTGCCGGCCAGCCGCGGAAATCGCGGCTGTTGGCGTTGCCGTCAGGGTCTTCTGAGCGCAGCCGCACGTGAGCAAACCGGGTTGTCACAGCCTGATAGCCGCGCACGGACAGGCAGCCTTCGAAGAAGGCGGCGCGCTCATTGCTCAGAGGATGCCAGCTTGGGTTGATCAGCGGCATAAACGGAAGCGGTGTGCGCTCCCTTTCGCGGGCTTGGTCTTCGGGCAGTCGCACCCGGTCTTCTATGACAGCGATGCGCACGCCGATGCCTATCTGCGGGGCGGCAAGCCCGACACCCGGGGCCGCGTGCATGGTTGCCCGCATGACTTCGAGCAGACCGAAAAGCTGTTCGTCTGACAGCTGTCCCGTGTAGGCGGCTGCTGGGCGGCGCAGCACCGGGTCGCCGGCTTGGACGATGGGGGCCACGCCGTTGTTGTCCTGTGCTGTGCGCAGAACAGTTTCAACCTGATCGACAATCGGGTTCATAAGCACAATTGTGCCCCATCCCGCTGATGAGGGACGGGGCACAAAGATGCGGGGCTCAGCTGCGGACCTCAGGCGCGCGAGCGGATGCGGCGGGCCTGACGCAGCAGAGGTTCGTCGATCATCTGCCCTTCGTACTGGAAGACTCCGTTGGAGGTTTCGGCTTTTTTCAGCACGCCAAGCGCCCAGTGGATCTGCTCGGCGGTCGGCGCGAACGCCGTGCGCACCACCTCGATGTGGTTGGGGTGGATGGACACTTTGCCGTCGAAGCCGGATTCCACGGCGTCTTCGGCTTCGGCACGCAGACCTTCAAGGTTCGGGATGTCCGCCCAGATCGAGTCAAGTGCGTACTTGCCGTTGGCTTTTGCCGCCAAAAGCATGTTGGCGCGCGCCACGCGGGCGAAGTCGCGATAGGTGCCGTCAGCTTTGCGGGAGGACCCGCCGCCGAGATCGGCGGTAAGGTCTTCGGCACCCCACATAAGGGTTGTCACGTTCGGCGATGCGGCGATCTCGCCGACATTGAGAACGCCCTTTGCGGTTTCGATCAGCGCAATCACCTTGAGTCCGGCAAGCTTTTCGGTGTCCTCAGCGCTTTCCACCTTGGGCAGCATGCAGCTGTAGCGGCCAGACAGTTCGCCGATGAACTTGCGGTCTTCGGCAAAGGAGGGCGAGCCGACTGGGTTGACGCGGATGACGGTCCGCTCCGGGCTCAGAGCATCAGGGCCGTTCTGAAAGTTGAGGAAGGCACGGCGGGCGGCTGCTTTGTCATCGGGTGCCACAGCGTCTTCGAAGTCGACGATGACGATGTCGGAGCGCTCGGCGGCTTTCTTGTAGCGGTCCGGGCGGTCGCCGGGAACAAAAAGCCAGGCTGGTTTCATGGTCGGCATGGTTATCTCCTCAGTTGGGGCGGGTCACTCGGCGGCGTCGCTGCCTGCCGTGTTGGTGTTCGGGTCGGAAGTGAACATGAGCGTCTGCCTTACGGCTCGGGCAACGACCGTGCCGTCTTGGTTGCGGCCGATGTGTTCGAGCGTGACGATGCCCTGGCCAGGCCTGGACTTGGAGTTCCGCTTGTCCAGGATCTTCGTTTCGGCGTACAGCGTGTCACCGTGGAACACGGGGTGGGGGAAAGAAACTTCGGAGAATCCCAGGTTTCCGACGATGGTGCCCTGGGTCAGCTGAGAAACCGACAGGCCCACGAGGGTGGCCAGTGTGAACATCGAGTTCACCAGGCGCTGGCCGAAGGGCTGCTGCTCAGACCACGCGGCGTCCAGATGGAGGGCCTGCGTGTTCATGGTCACGGCTGTGAACCACGTGTTGTCCGCTTCTGTCATGGTGCGACCGGGGGCGTGCTTGTACACCGCACCGACTTCCATTTCGTCAAGGTAGAGGCCGCGCTGCTGGATGACGGGCCCGTTTTCTTCACTCACGATTCTGTGCTCCTTTGCATGAAAACTGTCATCAATCTATCGCGTCCGGTGTGACCGGCGTTACTGCAGTGCCGATGTCAAGCGGAACAGTGACTCCAGGTAGCGGCGGAACAGGCCCCTCTCCCGCCATTCGTCCAAGGTGAGTTCCGTGCACCTGGTCCGATACTCCTCGACGACATTCGAAATGCCGGACACGAAGTCGCCCTCAGCGCACATGAGGCTGATTTCGTAGTTGAGGCTGAAGGAGCGCATGTCCATGTTGGATGATCCGAAGACGGCGTAGTCGTCGTCGATGATGAAGCACTTGGTGTGAAGAATCTGCGGTTTGGGCAGACGGTAGATGCGCACGCCGGCTTCCAGTAGGTTGTCGTAGTAGGACGACTGGGCGTACTCGACCATGAACTGGTCAGCTTTTTCGCTGACGAACAGTTCGACTTCGACCCCGCGGTGGGCGGCGGTGATGATGGCAGCTTTGATCGTTTCGTCCGGTACGAAGTAGGGGCTGACAATCGACAGCCGCTTTTCGGCGAGGTACATCAGCGATGTGAAGCAGCGCAGGTTCGGTTCCGTTTTGAAGCCCGGCCCCGATGGGACCAGTTGGACGACCGCATCTTTGCCTTCGAACTCCGGCACCGGCCGTCCGTCGAAGTCGTAGGGCCGGATGCCGATGACCTCTTCGCGTTCGGAGTACCAGTCGGTTGCGAATACAGCTTCGAGTTCGGCGACGACCTCGCCGGACAATTTGACCCACAGGTCGTTCCAGTGGCGGCCCGCCTCGCGGTTCTTCTGGGATCCGTAGGCGGATTCGATGAGGTTCTGGGAGCCCATGAAACCGACCCGCCCGTCGATCACGACGAGTTTGCGGTGGTTGCGCAGGTCAATGCGGCGCATTTTGCCCTGCAGCGGCAGGAAGGGAAGCATGAGCTCCCAGTCAATGCCCACACTGTCGAACCATTTCTGCATGTCACGGAAGCCGTCGTATTTGCGTGATCCGATGTGGTCCAGCAGAACGCGGACGTTGACACCGCGCTGCGCAGCTCGGCCGAGGGCCTGGAAGAACGGCTCGGTGTAGGCGTCGCGCGACATGATGTAGATCTCGACGTGCACATAGGATTCAGCAGCGTCGATGGCATCTGCCATGTCATGAAACGCCTGGCGGTAGTCGGTGGACATGCTCAGTTTGCGGGCATCAACCATCGGCAAGCCGGTCAGGTGGCGGTTGAGCTGGACAATCTGCGCGAAATCACTGGCGGGTTCGTAGCCTTCGGGCCAGTCGGGAACGTCTTTTGTTCCCTTCTCCAGGAGCTGGTTGACTTCAGCTTGGATGCGCTGCCTGCGGTCGTTGACGTAGGGACTGCCGAACATGATGAACAGCGGCACGCCGATCAGCGGGATGAAGAGGATGGCCATGAGCCACCCCATCGAGGCTCCTGGGCGGCGGTTTTCCGGCACAACGCCCACAGCGATGATCTTGATGGTGTAGGACACCACGAGCCAGATCACCCACATGACCGTCCAGAAGCTCATCGTCCCTGCCTTTCACCCAAAATTTACAGTTCAAACACTAAGGGACGGCGCGGTGACTGCGCCGTTCCAGGTGTGTGCTCGAGCGATCAGCCGCCGATCGGAGCGAGGTCCAGACCCGCGAGCATCCATCCGAGAACCGGGGTGGACTGCAGGCCGATGAGCAGGCACAGGAACAGGACCAGCACCACGGACCAGCCGATGACCTTGCGGAAGATGACCGACTCCTGGCCGGGCATATTGGCCGCGGTGGCCGCAATTGCAAGGTTCTGGGGGCTGATGAGCTTGCCGACCACACCACCGGAGGTGTTTGCGGCAACCGTGAGTTCGGGGTGCACGTTGAGTTCGACGGCAGCGGTCTGCTGCAGCTTGGCGAACAGTGCGTTGGCGGATGTGTCCGAACCGGTGACGGCGGTTCCGATCCAGCCCAGCAGCGGGGACAGGAAGGCGTAGGCGGCACCCGTTCCTGCCAGCCACACGCCAATCGAGATGGTCTGTCCGGAGAAGTTCATGACGTAGGCCAGCGACAGCACCAGAACAATCGTCAGGCCCGCCCAGCGCATGCGGTAGAACGTGTTGCCCAGTTCCTTGGCGGCAGCACCGAGCGGCGAGGGGAACTTACCGCCAGAAGTCCAGACGCTGTAGACGATTGCGACGATGATGCCGGTGATCAGCAGCAGCGAACCGGGCGAGGACAGCCAGGACAGCGTGAACACGGTGGAGTCGCGGACCGCACCAGTTTCGTCGACGAGCGCTTCATGGATGACAGGCCATGGGATTTTGACGTCGGTCGATGCAAGGAACGCGGTGACCGGCGGAACCAGCTTGGCGATGCCGAAGACAACGATGAGAGCAAGGTAGGGGAACAGGGCGAAGAAGGTGCGTTCGCCGCTGATCTTCTCTGCCTTCGGCGGTTCCGCCACGCCCAGGCGCTCACGAGCTTCAACCGAACCGCGGGGTTCGTAGATCTTCATGAACAGGATCGTTCCGCCCAGGCCGCCGAGCGCTGCGACGATGTCGGTCAGTTCGTAGCTGAAGAAGTTAGAGGACAGGAACTGGAAGATGGCAAAGGTGACACCGGTGACGAGGGCGATCGGCCACAGGTCTTTCACACCGCGGCGGCCGTCGATGATGAACAGCAGGATCAGAGGGACGAGGAGAGCCAGGATGGGTGACTGGCGGCCGATGATCGCACCGATGACGTTGGGGTCGATGTTGGTGAGCTTGCCCGCGGTGGTGATGGGGGTGCCGATGGCGCCATAGGCGACGGGCGCGGTGTTGGCGATGAGGACCGCGGCGGCTGCGCGCAGCGGTTTGATGCCCAGGGCCATGACCATGGTCGCGGTGATGGCGACGGGTGCGCCGAAGCCGGCGAGCGCTTCAAGGAGACCACCGAAGCAGAAGGCGATGAGGAGGGCTTGGACGCGGATGTCGCCGTGGCCCACGCGGTCGAAGATGTTGCGCAGGTCTTCGAAGCGGCCGTTGATGACGGTCAGCTGGTAGAGCCAGATGGCGAAGATGACGATGAGGGCAATCGGCATGATGCCGAATGCCGCACCCTGCAGTGCGGACATCAGTGCGTAGCCGACTGGCATTTTGAAGCCTGCGACGGCCACCACGATCGCGGTGATCAGGGCGATGAGGCCCGAAACGTGAGCCGAGCGCTTGAGGACGACGAGCGCTGCGAAGAACACCAGCAGCGGGATGAGTCCCACGAGGGCTGATGCAGTAACCGAACCCGCGACTGCGTCGACGGCGGGCGTGTACTTCTCCATATTGTCTTCTTAACTGTCAGGGTGCACGCCGCGTTGGCGTGGCACTGGCGGAATGCTGGGAAAGACGCATCCGCGGTGCTGCGACCGTGAGTCGAATTGTCCCAAGCCTGCGGCAGTGTTTTCTTCCGCAGAGTTCAAGCATATTGTGAAGCAACTCACGATTGAACACCAGGTCAACACCAGGTGTGTCAGCGGCGAAGAAAAGTGCTCCCCACGCGAGTGGGGATAAACCCCACGCAGACGGTACTTTGCCGTACAAAAACGGCGGGCGCTGTGCTTTCCGCACAGCGCCCACCGTCATTCACACCAGCTCAGTCATCCAGCCAAGCGTTGGCGAATACGGCTCGCGACACCTCGGGAGCTGGCGGATGGAAAATACCCGCGGCAGCATCCCGGTACAGACGCGATGCTTCGGCAGCGTTCCCGAAGCCCGCACCTCCAGCACAGTGCAGAGCCGCCTCGGCATTCGCCCGGGCAGCCTTCTGCGCCATGTACTTAGCCGCGACAAAGCGCTGCGCCCACGCGGGACCGTAGTCCACACACTCATCGAAATCACGCGTGTAGGAATCCAACTGGGCCGGAACGGCGGCAAACTCCAGAGCGGCATCGGCAACACGCACGCGGAACTCACCGATCTCCGTATACGGCGCTCCCCCGTTCTTAGCCGAACGGCGCTTGCGCAGAGCCTCCGAAGCGACCTCAAGAGCACGGCGAGCAAGACCCGCGTACACCGAAGCAATGAGCAGCTGGAAGTTCGCGGTGATGCCGAAAGTCAGCAGATCCGGGTTCGGACCATCCGGGATGTGGCGCACAACCCGGTCAGCCTCGAGAACAGCATCCTCCAGGATCGTGGCCCGCGAATGCGTGGCACGCATACCCAGAACATCCCAGTCGTCCGAGGACTTAACACCCTCCGTACCGCGGGTGAGGAAACCGTAGACCAGTTCCGGGCCATCGGCAGCGGTTTCGTCCTTGCCGTGCACAATCAGCCTGGTCCAGGCAGGCGTCATCGACGTGAAGATCTTCACGCCCGACAAACGGTAGGAACCATCCTCCTGCGGCACTGCCTTCGTGTTCGAGCCCTGCAGAACCCAGTCATTGCCCGGCTCAGAAACACCGAAGGCAAAGACCTCGCCGTCACGCGCTTCTTCCAGCGCGAACTGCAGCGACTTATCGCCGCGATTCCACATGGCCCGCATCATGCCGGTGCACACAAAGTGCATATTCACACCCAGCGCGGTCGCCGGGGCGGCAGTCGCCAGCCGCTGCTGCAGACGGGAAACCTCGTTCATACCCAAGCCCGGACCGCCGAGCTCTTCGGGCACAAACAGCGTCAGATAGCCGCGCTGTTCAAGTTCTTCCAAGTCTTCGAAGAAGAACGCGTTATCACGGTCATACTGTGCGGCACGCTCCCGGAAGCGCTCCAAAAGCTCATCCGGCAGGTACTTCTCTTCGAGTTCCACAAGTCGCTGTTCGCGGTCAGTCATACATCCTCCTGTCGGATCAACGCCAGACCCGACTGCAGTTCATCCGTGTGGCTGGTCACGCCACTCCTCCCGTCCAGCCTAGTGCCGTAAGGCCCAACATGAGAGCAGCGGACATCACCAGGAAAACACCGATCTTCGGCGCAGCCCAGCGCACCCACGTCAGATACGGCACTCCGGCGGTCACGCACGAACCGACCAGCCACGCCAGCACCGGCGACAGGATGTTCGTGAGCCCATCACCCAGCTGGAAGGCCTGCAGCGCCAGCTGGTGGTGCATACCCAGTGCCGTGGCAATCGGAGCAAGAAGCGGAATGAGAATCGCAGCCTTAGCCGCCGTCGACGGAATGATGAAGTTGATCGCCGCAAACAGCAGAACCATAAGCACTGCCGACCAGCCCAGGCCCACATCGCGCAGCGGCAGCGTGAGCGTGTAGACAATCGTGTCGAGAATCTTCGCTTCCGTCAGCAGGCCGGAAATCGAGCCCGCCATGCCGATGATGATGGCAATGAAGCCCATGCTGGAAATACCGCGGGCAATCGACTCCGCCAACGGGTTCCACTTAAAGCCCGCAGCCTTGCCGATGATGATCGCCGACACCAGGTTGGTTGCAAACATCACTTCGATGACCTGCTTCGAATCCACCAGCAGCGAATAGCCCACAACCACACCGAACTGCGCAATGAACAGCGCCAGCACAAGCACCGAGCGCATCTGCAGCTTCGTCGCAGCGACGGTGTCGCCTTCGCCTGCAGCGTCCCCTGCAGCCTCTCCTTCAACACCAGCCTCAGCTGCCTCACCGCCTTCGCCGCCCGTTGCAGCAAGAGCACCGTGCGGCCGCCAGCCGTGCTTCCACATGAGCGAACGCGTGGGGTCCTTCTGAATACGGCGCACGTACATCAGCACAAAGGCCAAGCCCGCCAGCATGAAGATGTTCATGATGAGCATGCGCATGCCGAAGCCGGAGTATGGCGGCAGGCCGATAAGCATCTGCGACACCGCCATGTGCGTGGGTCCCGTGCCGAACCCGATGAGCGCGGCGAATGTTGTCACCGCAACGGCCACGATCCCATCAAGCCCGAGTTTGCGGGCAAACAGAACGCCGATCGGCACAATCGCAATCAGCGCGTCATTGCCGGAGAACCCGCCGATGTAGACCATGAGGCAGAACAGTCCCGACACCAGCAGCGGCGTGCTCTTGTCCTGCAGTTTGTAGATGGTGGAATCGAGCAGATTCTCAAACGCCTTCGATTCCAAAACCACGGAGACGTTCGCCCCGACCGACAGCACGGCGAAGGCAACCGGGGCCATGTTGACCGCCCCGGTCAGCAGCATCATGAGTGCGCCTAGGGGGCTGACCGGCGACTGGTCTTCCAGGTAGCGGAAGTCGTCCGGGTTGATCGAGCCGTCGGGGTTCTTCTGATATTCCCCCGCGGGAATGAGATAGCCGGCGGCTGTGGCCAGGCCCAGAATGATGAACATGAGCCACAGCAGGTGCGGCATTTCCCAGCGCTTCTTCGGCTGGGTCTGGTCTGTTGTTTCGTCGTTTTGCGCACTGGCCTGAGCGGTTTGTGCGGCCTTCTTTTCGTCTTTTTCGGCCGGCGCTGTCTGCGCGGCCTTGTCGATTGTCGTCGACACGGTGAGCTCCTGAATGCAGAAATGGATGAGGGGGGCAACACCCGCGGTGCATCGCTTCTCTGACGGCTGACCAGCCTGTCTGCAGGTTGGGTGGCGGGGAGCTCAGGCCACCACCCAGTGGGAGCCTGTGCTCAGACGGTTCTAATGAGAACTGAGCCGTTGTGCCCGCCGAAGCCGAAGGAATTCGACAGCACCGCGCTCATACACGGACCAGCACGGTCGAGTGGCTTGCGGGCTGCGACGACGTCGAGCTTCGGGAAGTCGGGCACGTCAAGGTTGACGGTCGGCGGGATCACGCCGTCACGCAGAGCGCACACGCTGATGATCGCCTCGAGCACTCCCCCGGCACCCAGCAGGTGCCCGGTGGACGACTTCACTGCCGTCACGGGAATCTGGCTGACAGCATCACCGAACACGGCTTCCAGGGCGCGGGCTTCTGCAGCATCCCCCGCCGAGGTGGAGGTCCCGTGCGCGTTCACGTGCCCCAGGGGTGCCCCTGCGGGTCCGCCCGTGGCGAAGTCCTCCGGGGTGAGACCAGCATCGGCCAGGGCAGCCCGCATAGCCGCGGCGGCGCCTCGTCCTTCTGGGTCTGGGGCGGTGGCGTGGTGAGCATCGGATGATGAGCCGAATCCGGCCAGCTCAGCCAGTGCCTGCCCACCGCGGCGGTGCAGAGCGGCATCGCTTTCCAGCACGACGGCAGCTGCGCCTGCGGACATGACAAAACCGGCCCGATCGCGGTCGAAGGGACGCGAAGCCTCCTGTGGGTGATCGTTGAAACCAGAGGCGAGCGCACGCATGTTCGCATTCGATGCGAGGTTGGCGGGGTTGATGCAGTCTTCAACGCCGATGACGATCGCGGCGTCCGCATAGCCGTGGCGCAGGGCTCGCAGCGCCTCGCCTAGGCCGACGGCTCCGGATGCGCACGTGGCAGACACTGCGTGAGCGGGGCCGGTGATTCCGTGTCGCTGGCTGATGAGTGCTGCCGGAGAATCCGGTGCGCCGTGTATGGACAGGGTGAGCGGTACGCCGCGCTGGCCGTCTTCGGCGTATGCGAGCGCTGCCCGCTGTTGGGGGCGGATGGGCCCGGACCCGGTGGCTGTCACGATCATGACCCGGGCGGGATCCCACGGCAGGTCAGCTGACGAGGCGCCACTTGGGCTGGTCTGTATGTCTGCGGCTTCCTCGAGGGCCTGGTCGGCGGCTGCGATGGCCCACAGGTGGAAGTTTTCTAAGCGCCGGGCCAGGTGGCGGGGCACGTGGTCTTCCGCGTTGAAACCGCGAACCTGTCCGCCGATGCGCACGCTGAGGCCTTCGAATTCCTGGCCTTCGAGCGCTCCAATTCCGCTGTGTCCGTGCTGCACGGCCTGCCAGGTGTCGGAAACGTTGAGACCGCTGGGCGTGATAGCGCCCGTTCCGGTAATCCAGACACGACTGGGTTCAGAGTGGTGCGCGTTCACAGACGGACAACTCCTTTCCCACCGGTCTCAATGAGCCCCACTGTTTCAGTGGCTCGCACTTTACCGCCGACCGTGCGCGGCAGTGCTTCCACGACGTAATACTTCGAAGGAACGAACTGCGGGGCCAGGTGTTTGCGTCCGTGCTCCCGCAGTGAGGCCTTGCTCAGCTCTTCGGGCAACACCGGGGCGGGGCCGTTCTGTTCCCGTAAGCCGGACTCTTCCTGTGAGTCTGACCACACTCTGTCACCTGAATCAGCAGGCACCAGGTCACCGACTTCGACAACCAAAGCGACAGCGGTTCCAAGGGCGGCATCCGGCACGCCCACGGCAACGGCTTCGCGGTGCTGGCCGCCGACAGTGAGTCCCGCGTAAGCACGTGTGACTTCCGGCAGCGCAACCTTGTGTCCGCCGACGTTGATGATGTCGCCCTTGCGTCCCAGAAGCTGCAGTTGGCGTTTGCCGTCCACCACGGCAATCCGGCCCTGGTCTTCGACGGTAGCCCAGCCTCGTTCATCCAGCAGGTGGACATCGGCGGTGCCGGCAATGTAGTCATCGGAGCGCGACTCAGCAAGCACCCACAGTGTGCCGATTTCACCATCCGGCACGGGGGCGCCCGCATCATCGCGGATTTCGACCTGGATGCCGTCGTAGATCTGATTCCACGTGCTGTCCTCACCGCGGGCATCCCCGATGAAGCCGATTTCGGCTGCCCCGTAGTAGCTGATGAGCCGCACGTGCGGCAGCACTTCAGCTAGGTCCTTCCGCAGTTCGTTCGGCAGGTTAGCCCCGCCGACCACGATGAGTTCAAGCCCCGCAAAATCCTTAGGCCCGCGGGTGGCTTGGGCAATGATGCCGCGCAGCACCGCCGGCACTGTGACAATCCGCGTAATGCGCTGCTGCGCCACACGCTTGCCCAGCCCCGGCAGGGAAAGCTCGTCAGCCAGGTGGACCTCTCCCCCGCTGGCCAGGCACTCAACCGCCGCGTACAGCGTCAGCGAATACGCAAACGCCCCGGGTGCAAGGGTCGCCACTCCCGGCAGCGGCTCCAGATAGCTGGAAGACACCGCGAAGTTCGCCCTGTACTGGCCGCGGGTTTTGAGAAACGCCTTCGGGCTGCTGGTCGTGCCGGACGAAAAAAGCATGAGGTACGGCTCGGCAGCATCCCGCACCTGCGGCGGTTCGGCAGGCTGCACTTGCGCCTCTATTTCCCTGAAGCGCTGCACCGGCACGACTACCCCACCCCAGTCCGAACCGAGGGCGGAAAGAAGGCGGGCCTGCACCTGGTCATCATCGACGATCACCAGGCCGATGCCGACTTCGGCAATCACGTGCCGCTGGTGGTCCACCGGCCAGCGCGGGTCGATGGTGGCCGACACCGCACGGTAACCGGCCAGGCCCGCCATAATGCGGGCGGCTTCAAATGCCGAGGTGGAACTCACCGCGATCACCGGCGCACCCTGGGTTTCGGGGGCCGGTGTGGGCAGGTTCGGCGCCTGGGCCAGTAGATAACGCACAGCGGCGATGACGCGGCGGCCGTCCTCGGCCAGTTCCGCGTATGTCAGGCGGGCGTGTTCGCCGACGATCGCCGGACGGCCGGGATAGTTGGCGGCAGTGGTGAGAATCGAATGGGTTATCGGCACAGTTTCAGCCTAGACAGAAGCGGAGGCCGGGGTCGAAACACCCCGGCCTCCGGTTCGCTCAGCGGTACGGACTCAGCAGCTCAGCCGGAGCTGCGCCTCGTCAGCCCAGACCCGAGCCCAGCCTCGTCAGCCCGCCCTCAGATCACAGTCCGAGAGCGCGGGCGATGAGCATGAGCTGCACCTCGGTGGTGCCTTCGCCGATCTCGAGGATCTTCGAGTCGCGGTAGTGGCGGGCCACCAGGTATTCGTTCATGAAGCCGTAGCCGCCGTGGACCTGTGTTGCGTCGCGCGCGTTGTCCATGGCTGCTTCGCCTGCGATGAGCTTGGCGATGGAGGCTTCCTTCTTGAATGGTTCGCCGGCCAGCATCTTCGAGGCTGCTTCGTAGTAGGCCGCACGGGCTGCCGAAACACGGGCTTCCATGCGGGCGATCTTGAAGGAAATAGCCTGGTAGCTGGCGATCGGCTTGCCGAAGCTGGTGCGCTCCTGGGCGTACTTCACGGACGCGTCAACACAGCCCTGCGCGGCACCGACAGACAGTGCGGCAACCGCAATGCGGCCTTCATCGAGGATCCGCAGGAAGTTTGCGTAGCCGCGACCGCGCTCACCCAGCAGGTTCTCTTCGGGAACCTTGACGTTGTCGAAGGTCAGCGGGTGAGTGTCGGAGGAGTTCCAGCCGACCTTGTCGTACAGCGGCTCAGCCGTGAAGCCGGGAGTGCCGGCCGGAATCATGATGGTGGAGATCTCCGGCTTTTCCGTCCCATCCTTGCCCACGCGGGTGCCGGTGACGGCGGTCGCGGTGACCAGGCGGGTGATGTCGGTGCCGGAGTTGGTGATGAACGACTTCGAACCGTTGATCGTCCATTCGCCGTTCTCCAGCGTCGCCTTGGTGCGGGTGCCGCCGGCATCCGAACCGGCTTCGGGTTCCGTCAGGCCAAAGGATGCAAGACCGGAACCGTCCGTGAGCTTAGGCAGCCATTCCTTCTTCTGCTCTTCCGTGCCGAACAGGTAGATGGGCATGGCACCGAGTGAAACAGCGGCCTCGAGCGTGATGGCCAGCGACTGGTTTTCACGCGCGATTTCCTCAATCGCCAGGCACAGTGCGAAGTAGTCTCCGCCCATGCCGCCGTACTCTTCCGGGAAGGGCAGGCCGAACAGACCCATCTTGCCCATCTTCGCCACGAGTTCGTACGGGAATTCGTGCTTGCGGTCGAGTTCGGCTGATACGGGGGCGACTTCGTTGTCGGTGAAATCAGCAACTGCCTTGCGGAGGCTTTCGTATTCCTCCGGCAGCATTCCTGGGGTGAAGCTCATGAGCTCTCCTTAAGTTCTTGGTCAGTCTTCTTCTGCTTCTTCGTCGACGATCGTGACGAGCACTTCGTCCAGTGCCACCTGGGCGCCGACAGCGGCTTTGACGTGAGCGGTGCCGGCGGCGGGTGCGCGCAGCACGTGCTCCATCTTCATGGCCTCCACGACGGCGATCGGGTCGCCTTCAGCGACTTCCGCCCCGTCTTCGACCAGCAGCTGGGTCAGCGATCCCGGCATGGGTGCGCAGATGTCGGCACCCGCGGCACCCGGGTCGAGTTCAGATTCGGCAACGGGGCGCGCAAAGCTGTAGACGCCTCGTTCGCTGGCGACCCAGATCATGCGGGTGTCCGGATCGGCCCACAGCATCGCGGTGTGCTGCACGCCGTCGATCGTGAGCTTGTACACCGTGTCACCGGCTTCCGTGGTGACTGGCGTGAGCTCTTCGCCGCGCCACACGACGGTCTCGACTTCACCGCCGTGGGCCAGTTTCACGCTCACGGCAGGCTGGCGGCTGGATCGCCATCCGCTGGGCCGAGCCCACGCACTGGGCGCTTCTGCGCGCTCCCCTGCCGAGGTGCCGCCGAGTTTCTGTGTCCCCGCAGCTCCCCGGGTGCTCACCACGAACGCGGCGGCGAACAGTTTGTCGATGTCTCCGGCAGCGTGGGCAAGTTCGTCTTCCGTCATGCGGTCAATCAGGCCCGTGTCGAGTTTGCCTTCGACAACATCGTCACGGCGGACCAGGCGGCGGACGAAGTCGATGTTCGTCGTGATGCCCGGCACGGCTGAGCGTGCGAGCGCGGAGTCCAGGCGTGACAGCGCGGTTTCGCGGTCATCAGCGGTGACGATCACCTTGGCGATCATCGGGTCGTAGTCGGACACGATCCGCTGACCGGCTTCGAGACCGGCGTCAATGCGGATGCCCTCGCCTTCGGGGAACTGCACGTCAAGTGCCGTTCCGCCGGTGGGTAGGAAGCCGCGGGAGGGGTCTTCCGCGTAGACGCGCGCTTCGATCGAGTGGCCGGTGAGCGTGATGTCGTCCTGCTTCAGCGAAAGCTCTTCGCCGTTTCCGATCCGCAGCATCCACTCGACCAGGTCAACACCCGTGACCTCTTCGGTGACGGGGTGTTCCACCTGCAGGCGGGTGTTCATCTCCATGAAGAAGAACTCGTCGGGTTTGTCAGCCGAGACGATGAATTCGACCGTGCCGGCACCGCGGTAGCCCACGGAGCGGGCTGTGTCGCAGGCCGCCTGGCCGATGGCCGCGCGGGTTTCTTCGTCCAGCAGCGCCGACGGGGCTTCTTCGATGACCTTCTGGTGGCGGCGCTGCAGCGAGCATTCGCGTTCGCCCAAGTGAATGACATTGCCGTGCTCATCAGCGAGGATCTGCACTTCAATGTGCCGCGGCGTGGCAACCAGGCGCTCAATGAACAGGGTGTCGTCGCCGAAGCTCGACGCTGCCTCGCGGCGGGCTGCAGCAAGAGAGTCCTTGAGGTCCTTCGGGTCGTGCACCGCGTGCATGCCCTTGCCGCCGCCACCGGCTGAGGGCTTGATGAGGATGGGGAAGCCCACCTCGTCAGCCCGCTCAATGAGCTGTTCGTCGGTCAGACCGGCTTCGGCCACACCGGGAACCAGCGGCACATTGCGCGAAGCCACAGCCTGCTTGGCTGTGATCTTGTCACCCATCGTGCGGATGGCCTCGGCGGTCGGTCCGAGGAACACAATCCCCGCGTCCTCACAGGCCTGAGCGAATTCGGCGTTTTCCGACAGGAAGCCGTAGCCGGGGTGAATCGCCTCGGCCCCGGTGTCCTTGGCGGCCTGAATGACCTTGTCGATCCGCAGGTACGATTCCGCAGCAGATGCCGGACCCAAGCGAACCGCGACATCTGCGGCTTTGGTGTGTGCCGCCTCGGCGTCGGCGTCGGAGTACACGGCAACCGTTTTGATGCCCAGCGCACGGCAAGTGCGCATAACGCGCAGGGCGATTTCACCGCGGTTGGCAATGAGAACTGTTGAAAACACAGCGATCACATCCTGAACACGCCGTAGCCGGGCGCGTTGTTGGGGCGGGCAAGCGGGGCGTAGCGGGCGGCTTCCAAAGCCAGTGCGAGCACCTGGCGGGTGTCACCGGGTTCGATGATGCCGTCATCCCACAGCCGTGCGGTCGAATAGTAGGGCACACCCTGGGTTTCGTACTGCTGCAGGACAGGCGCTTTGAATTCGGCTTCTTCTTCAGCCGACCATTCTTCACCGCGCGCCTCAATCTGGTCGCGTTTGACGGTTGAGAGCACGCTGGCTGCCTGTTCGCCGCCCATGACGGAAATGCGGGTGTGCGGCCACATCCACAAAAAACGCGGGCTGTAGGCGCGCCCGCACATCGAGTAGTTGCCGGCTCCGTAGGAACCGCCGATGACGACGGTGAACTTCGGCACCCGGGCGGTGGCCACAGCGTTGACCATCTTCGCGCCGTGCTTGGCAATACCGCCGGCTTCGTAGTCGCGGCCGACCATGAAGCCGGTGATGTTCTGCAGGAAGATCAGCGGGGTGTCGCGCTGGTCGCACAGTTCGATGAAGTGCGCGCCCTTCTGCGCGGATTCGCCGAACAGCACACCGTTGTTGGCGATGATGCCCACGGGGTGCCCGTCCAGGTGGGCAAAACCGGTCACAAGCGTTGTGCCGTATTCGGCTTTGAATTCATGGAACTCGCTGCCGTCGACCAAACGGGCGATGACTTCGCGGACGTCGTACGGGGTTTTGAGATCGGCCGGCACCACCTGGGTGAGTTCGTCCGGGCTGAACAGCGGTTCGCGCGGTTCCCGGCGCGCCCACGCCGGGGTCAGGCTTTCCTGCGGGGACAGGGTGGACACGACATCGCGCATGATCTCCAGGGCGTGCTCGTCATTGGCAGCCAGGTGGTCGGTGACACCCGAGGTGCGCGAATGCAGAGCACCGCCGCCGAGCTCTTCAGCTGTGACGACTTCACCGGTTGCGGCCTTCACCAGAGGCGGGCCGCCCAGGAAGATCGTGCCCTGTTCGTTGACGATGATCGATTCGTCCGCCATCGCCGGAACGTAGGCACCGCCGGCGGTACAGGACCCCATGACGGCGGCCAGCTGCGGAATGCCGGCAGCGGACAGGGTCGCCTGGTTGTAGAAGATGCGGCCGAAGTGCTCACGGTCCGGGAAGACATCGTCCTGGTTGGGCAGGTTGGCGCCGCCGGAGTCCACCAGGTAGATGCAGGGAAGCTGGTTTTCGCGCGCAACTTCCTGGGCGCGCAGGTGCTTCTTGACGGTCATCGGGTAGTAGGTTCCGCCCTTGACCGTGGCGTCGTTGGCGACGATCACGCAGGTGCGGCCGGCAACCACGCCGATGCCGGTGATGATTCCCGCACCCGGGCTGTCGTCGTTGTACATGCCGTTGGCCGCAAGCGGTGAAAGCTCCAGGAACGGAGTGCCCGGGTCGAGCAGCTGCTCAACGCGGTCGCGCGGCAGCAGTTTGCCGCGGTCGATGTGCCGCTGCCGTGAACGCTCAGAACCGCCCAGGGCAGTTTGGGTGATGCGCTCACGCAGTTCGTCAATGAGCGTCTGGTGCGCCGCCGCGCGTTCGGCGCCGACCGCAGCATCAGGCGGCGTGCCAAGTGTCTTCATCCGAACTCCTTCGTACTGGATTCCACTGGGCCGTGAGGTTTCAGACCTTCAGACGGGCTTTCAGAATGTGCTTTCTGACTGCCGCTTGCCGATTTCAGTGAATTGCCACTAACTGAAAGTATAGTATGTCGATGTGTCTCCAGACACAAGCAAGAACACCGGCGGCGAAAGAGCCCAGCAAAGGAGGGCGGCATGACACGCAGCGCAACAGGCGCGACCCGCCCCGGCAACGCCCAGGTACCCGACAATCAGGTGACAGCAGGCAGTGAAGCCGGCGGCACCTCGGAAGCTTCACCGGCCCCGACTAAGCGGCAGGCCGCGAAAGAGCGCAGGCGCCAGCAGATCCTCGATTCGGCCAAAAAGCTGTTTGCCCGTCAAGGGTTCCGCGCCGTCAGCATTGACGACATCGGCGCGGGCGCGGGGATTTCCGGGCCTGCGGTGTACAGGCACTTCGATTCAAAAGAAGCGCTGCTGGCCGAACTTCTGGTCGGCATTTCCAAACGGCTGCACGCTGGCATGAGCAGCATCGTCGCAGCCCACAGTGGCGCACAGCCGCGCGAGGCAATGGAAGACCTCCTGGCCTTCCACGTGGAATTCGCGGTGAACGAACCGGAGCTCATCCGCATTCAGGACCGCGACTTCGAGGCCCTGCAGGAAGGTGACCGCAAACGCGTGCGCCGCCTGCAGAGGGAATACATGACCGGCTGGGAAGACGTGCTGATACACGTGCACCCCGACCTTGAAGTGGCCGGGGTGCGGGTGCTTGTTCAGGCGGTCATCGGGATGCTCAACTCGACGCCCTACGTGGTGCGCAGGCTCGACAAAGACGTCATCGAGCAGCATCTGCGCGACGCCGCCCGCGCGGCACTCCGCCTGGGGTGAAGCACCCAGCGGAGCACCGCGTGCCGGCAGGGTGAGCCCCGCCGGTCGGGGCTCTATTCCCGCCCGTGGATTTTCACCGCTGGGCAGAGGCGGTGAACGGAAGTCAGTTGATGATGCGGCGGCTGGCCAGGCGCGGGTCGTCGCGGAATGTCGACAGCAGCAGCGAGCTGCGCGCTTCGGTCACCAGTCCGGCAGCGGCCCGGCCCAGCTGGACCGCCATGCCGTGGAACAGGTTCACACCGCGCTTGCCGATGCACAGAAGCTGCGCGTCGGCAGACGCCTCAGCGAGCGCTTCGACGGGGTTGGAAGATTCGACGAACTTCGCGGACGCCTTGAGGTCGCGGAATTCTGAGCGCAGCCACGTGAGGTCGAAGTCGACCTGCGAGTTGGCCCGGTCAGAGTTTTCCAGAGTTCCGGTGGCGACGACCACCTGGAGGGGGACTCCCGCCCGCTGTGCGAATTCCGCTGCATCGAGTGCGGCAACCGCCGAATACTCTGAGGTGTCCATGCCGACAATGACGGGGCGTTCGCCACGACTGTCTTCACTGTCTTCAGAATCGTCAACGGGTCGGTGAATGAGGACCGGGCACAGTGCGTGTCCCGGCAAGCCGCGGCTGACGGTGCCGATCCTTCCGGCAACGGGCTGGTCTGATCCGTGGTGGCCGATGACCAGCAGGCCGGCGTCCATGCCGCACCTGTCGAGCTCTTCTGCCGGATCGCCGAACAGCACGCGGGATTTCACTGAAGCGCCATCGGGAATGTCGAGTTTAGACATGACGCGCTCAATTGCGTCTTCGCCTTTTTCCCGCTGTTCTGGTGTTCCGACGGTTGAGAAAGTGCCGGGCAGATTGTGTTCGTAGTCCCCTGCCGGACGTTCGGTTTTGATGACGGTGACAAGGTCAATAGGAGCGTCCTGCGCGAAGTTGTCCACGGCGAACTGTGCCGCTTTGCGGCTTGAACCAGAACCGTCGATTCCGACGACGACGTCTCCGCTGATCTTCACGTAGCACTCCCGGTAGAAGGTCTGCCTTTCCTGCACCCTACTGTAACCCGGACCACACTCCCCCACGGCACAGGCGGCTGAGCCCGATTTCCTCTTCGAAGGGCTTGCCGCCCAACAGCAGGATGCGGCCGGATTCATCTGAACGGCCGGTGAGGCGAGCGCGTGCACATTGGTACGAGAACAGCGCGAAGCCGAGCCGCGCCTCGTGAGATAAAAAGAAGCTCCCCTTCCTATTTGGAAGGGGAGCTTCTCTGTGCCGAGCCGCCTGCCGGAATCGAACCGGCGACCTATTCATTACGAGTGAATCGCTCTGCCGACTGAGCTAAGGCGGCAACTCGGAAAATGATACTCGAACGCAAAGACAAGAGCAAAACGAACAAAGCCCTCGCGCACCCACCCAGTAAGGTGACAAGGGGCAAGCCCACCAGCCGCATGACAGGCGGCACGCACACACAAGTCGACAGTAAGCAGAATCAGGACAGGGAATCACCAGTGGACAGCACGGAACTCGACCGATTCATCCGCCATTTCCGCACGCTAGTGGAATGCGAATCACCGTCGATGGACCACTACGCACTGTCACAGTCCGCCAGAGTTCACGCCGCCGTCGGCAAAGAACTGCTGGGCGTGGCGCCGCGGATCATCACGGTTTCCGACACTCCCCACCTGCTGTGGCGGTTCGGCACACAGCCGCGGAAAGTCGTCATGATCGGCCACCATGACACCGTGTGGCCCATCGGCACGCTCGACACCATGCCGTTTGCCGTCAACAAGGGCGTCATCACCGGCCCCGGCACCGACGACATGAAGGGCGGCAACCTCATCGCCCTGTACGCCGCCGCCCGCGTGCAGAAGAAACTCGGCTCACTCGATGGGCTGTCGATCTTCATCAACGGCGATGAGGAGCTCGGCTCACCATCGTCACGCCACCTGATCGAAACGGAGGCCCACGGGGCTTCGGCCGCCTTGGTCTTCGAATCCGGCGGGCCAGATGGTGAGCTCAAAGCTGCACGCAAAGGCGTTGCACTCTACGGGCTGAACATCACCGGGCGGGCAGCCCACGCGGGCGTTGAACCCGAACGCGGCATCAACGCCACCGTCGAAGCCGCCCACCAGATCCTCACCGTGGAGCGGCTGAACGACCCTGCGGTGGGCACGTCTGTCATCCCCACCGCAATGCACTCGGGCACCACAACCAACACCGTGCCGGCCGAAGCGCAGCTCGACATTGATTCGCGCGCACTGACGGTCGCCGAACAGCTGCGGGTCGACTCAGCACTGCATTCGCTCACCCCGCACCTGCCGGGGGCACAGGTCGAACTGACCGGCGGCATCAACCGCCCGCCTATGGAGGAACGCTCCAGCCGACCGCTGATCGAACTGGCTCAGCACATCGCCGACAGTCAGGGGCTGCCGGAAGTACGGCCGATTTCGGTGGGCGGCGGGTCCGACGGCAACTTCACCGCCGGCATCGGAGTGCCCACCGTTGATGGTCTCGGCACGGTCGGCGGAGGTTCGCACGCTGACGACGAACACGCGCTCGTCGACTGGATCGGTCCGCGCACCACACTGACCGCCGGCATGCTCGAACACCTGCTGACAGAAGGTCTGCCAAGCTGAGCCGGGCTGGACTGAGCCGGGCTGAACTGAGCCAGGCCACTCTGGGCTGACACGGGCCGTGCTGAGCCCGGGTCAGCCCTGAAGGCTCACCAACCGCGTTCGGCCAGGCGGTGCGGCGCGGGAAGGTCTGCGACGTTGATGCCGACCATCGCCTCGCCCAGGCCGCGGGACACATCCGCGATGACGGTCGGGTCGTTGTAGTTCTGCACGGCGGTCACGATGGCCTTGGCGCGTGCTTCGGGGTTGCCGGACTTGAAAATGCCCGAACCGACGAACACGCCGTCAGCACCCAGCTGCATCATGAACGCGGCATCAGCCGGGGTGGCGACACCGCCGGCAACCAGCAGCGGGACCGGCAGGCGACGCTCACGGGCGGTTTCGACGACCAGTTCGTACGGCGCCTGGAGTTCCTTCGCGCGGACGTAGAGTTCGTCGGGCGCGTTTTCGTACAGGGCTGCGATTTCGTTGATTTCGCGGTTGAGCGTGCGGATGTGCTTGGTGGCTTCCGAAACATCGCCCGTGCCGGCCTCACCCTTGGAGCGGATCATGGCGGCACCCTCGTTGATGCGGCGCAGCGCTTCACCCAGGTTGGTGGCACCGCAGACAAACGGAACGTCGAAAGCGTGCTTGTCGATGTGGTTGACGTAGTCGGCGGGGCTGAGAACTTCGGATTCGTCAACGAAGTCCACGCCGAGCGACTGCAGCACCTGCGCTTCGACCTGATGGCCGATGCGGGCCTTGGCCATGACGGGCACGTCAACGGCTTCGATGATCGAGTCGATAAGGTCCGGGTCGGACATGCGGGCCACACCGCCCTGCGCGCGGATGTCGGCAGGCACGCGCTCAAGGGCCATGACGGCACACGCACCGGCATCAGCGGCAATGTGGGCTTGCTCGGCAGTGACGACGTCCATGATGACGCCGCCCTTGAACTGGTCTGCCAGGCCTCGCTTGACCATGCTCGACTGAGCGGCTGTCTGATGTCCGGGTGCTGCCATGGGAAATCCTTTCGGGCTTCGGCCGCTTGGGCGTGCGATGCCTGCGACATTTGCGGCACTGTGCCGGGGCGGCCAACTGATGTGACTTCGCCCATCGTGGCCCGTAAAGCGGATCAAAGCCAGGTCCAGTTCTGCATCCCAGCATTAGACCACTTATCCGGCGGTCAGCTACTGTCTGAGCATGGCCCGCACCCCTCGCCCAGTGACGCTGCCTGTGTCCGTTGATCGCAGCACAAGCGTTTCGCTTCCCGTGCAGATCGCCGGTCAGCTGCGCTCCCTGATTGAAACCGGGACTCTCGTTCCCGGCACCGAACTGCCGTCAACCCGCAGCCTCGCCCGCTTAGCAGGAGTATCGCGCGGCACGGTTGTCGCCGCCTACGAACAGCTGACCGCCGAAGGGTGCATTGTGTCGGCAGAAGGCTCTGGCACGATCGTCAGCCCCGACCTCGCCGCGGTCCCACGCCCAGCGGCAGCCGAGCACCCGCCGACCCCAACCAAGCTGCACAACCGCGGGCAGGCACCTCGGGCATCTCGCGAAAGTGAGAGTGAAGACGCAGCGGCCGACGAGTTCCGTGCGAACGACCAGACCGACGCGGCCCGCCGGAGCAGCCGTGGTAGCGCAGGAGCGGGCTCCACCTCGTCAATCAGCCTCCTGCCCTCCCGTGTGGACGGCTCTGGGGTGGTGTCGCCCACGTGGCGGGCGGCCTGGCGGTCGGCCGCGCGTGAAGCCGAAGAAGACTTCCGGGAGGGGAGCTCAGAACCACTGGGTCTTGCCGAACTGCGAGTCGCTTTTGCCGACCGGCTGCGACGTGTGCGCGGCATGCCCGCCTCTGCCGAGCGAGTTGTCGTCACCGCGGGTGCTCGCGACGGCCTTCGCCTGGTTCTGGACTGTCTGCAGCACCGAATGGGACGAGGTGGAGACGCGACCGGGTCGGCAGTGTCAGTTGGACGGCCAGTGCTGAACATCGGCATTGAATCCCCCGGGTATCCGGGCCTGCGACGAGCTGTCGAGGCTTTGGGCCACCGGCTGATTCCTGTGCCCGTTGACGATCACGGGCTGGTTCCCGAGCAGATCCCGGATGGTCTGGACGCGCTCATTGTGACGCCCTCGCACCAATATCCGCTGGGTGGTTCGCTGCCGCTGGCCAGGCGGCTGGCGGTATTGGCTGCAGCCGATTCGCATGGTTTCACTGTGATCGAGGATGATCACACCGCCGAGTTCCGATGGGACGCAGCGCCTTTGCCGACTTTGGCTGGGCTTGCGGTTTCGGAGCGCGCACCGGTCGTTCTGCTGTCATCATTGGCGTCGCTCATCAGCCCCGGCATTGCTTTGGGCCACCTGCACGTGCCGGCGAAGTGGATCGATGATCTTGCGGTTCTGCGCGCACAGCTGGGAGCGCCGGTGAGCCGGATTCTGCAGCGGGCAGTGGCTGGACTCATTGAGTCGGGTGGTTTGGAACGTCACGCGGCGGCGGTGCGCGCACAGCATCGGATCAAGTTGGATGTTGTGCGGACGGTGCTGGGGCGGGTTCCCGGATTCCATGTTGACGAGGTGCCGGGCGGCCTCGCCGCTGTTGTCACGGTCGATCTGCCGGAAGCTGAGCTGGTTGCCGCGGCTCAATCGCACGGGGTTCGGGTGCAGCCGCTGTCGGAGTACTGGGCTGGGCAGGGGCCTGGCGGTGTGGGTGACGGTGGACTGCCGGATGGGATTGTTGTGGGCTTCGGCGGGCCGGAGGACGAACTGCACACGGGGCTTCGCCGGCTTGTGGAGGCTGCCCGCTCGCTGAGGTGATGTGGTGCGGGCTGCAACACGGTGCCCCGTTTGCTGGCAGCGCCGTTCCTGCGTACTGCTCCCGAGCGCGCGGACTCAGCCCACAGACTCAGCGCGTCGTGTGAGTTTCCAGCCAGGGGTTGGCCAGTCCGATGAACGCGGCTTCGACGATCAGCAGGGGTGCGGTGTTGGTCTGCAGGCGTTCGCGGGCCAGTTCAAGCACGTTGATGCGCTTGAGCGTAGTTGTGGCGTCGTCTTGTGCAGCGATTTCGCGGATGAGTTCGGCTTCGCTGATGTTGATGAGTGTGTCGCCGCTGCCCAGCTGGGTCAGCAGAACATCGCGGTACAGCGAAAGAAGTTCCAGCATGATCGAGTCGAGTTCGTCAGCCCGTGCGCGAACTGCTCGACGCTTCTGTTCTTCTTCTAATTTCTTCACCTGCGGGCGCAGAGCTGGCGGCACTGCTTTGCCGGGTTCGACTCCCAAGGTTTCGAGCAGTTCGGCGCGTTCTTTCTCAGAACGGGCTTTTGTGCGCTCTTCGGCACGTTCGGATGCAGCTTCGACTGTTCGCCCCGCCAGTCGCACTGTGGCGCCGACGGATGTGAGCCGCTGCGGGATTTCAAGGATCCTGTGGCGAGCCTGAGCTGCGTCGTCATCAAGTGCCAGATGTTTGGCCCTTCCGATGTGGTTCTGTGCGGCGGCAGCAGCCCATTTGGCACGCTCGGGGTCGACACCGTCGCGGTTGACCAGCAGCTGGGCAACGGCTTCTGCCGGAGGGATGCGCAGGCCCACGGTCCGGCAGCGCGACCGGATGGTGGTCAGGACGTCTTCGGGGCTGGGCGCGCAGAGGATCCACACCGTGGTCGGGGGTGGTTCTTCGATGGCTTTGAGCAGCACGTTGGAGGTGCGTTCGGCCATGCGGTCGGCGTCTTCGATGATGATGACGCGCCAATCGGCGTTGACCGGTGAGCTTTGCGAGGTGCTGACCAGCTGGCGCACTTCGTCAATGGAGATGACGGACTTCTGGGTGCGCAGCATCGTCATTGATTCGTGGGTGCCGGAGAGTGCTCGCTGTGCCTCGGGACTGAGGCTTGCGCCGTGGTCTTCAGTCAGCAGCGCGGCAGCGAAGGCCCGGGCCGCATTTGATCGGCCCGAACCGGGTGGACCGGTGATAAGCCACGCGTGCGTCATCCCCTGGCCGGCAGCAGCAGCGGACAGTTCGCTGATGGCTGCTTCTTGGCCGACGAGGTCATCCCACACACTCACCGTTTGTCCCTGCGGGCCTGGCGCAGACGTTCGCGCGCCTGGCGTTCGATTTCGGCCTGCTTGCGCAGCTTTTCGGCGCTCTGTTCCGGCTGGGACGGCAGAATGCGGGTTGCGGCATCGTCGTCAGCGCTCACAGACGGTGTGTCCGGAAGGATTGTGTCAGCTTCCGGCACGGGAGCAGGTTTCGCTTCCGGCTTCGGCGGAACACTGCTGTCAGGGTCTGCGGCGGTGTCAGCGCTTTCAGCACTGCCCGCAGCAGTTTCGACCTGTTCCGGTTCAGCGGATTCCTGCTGTTCCTCTGCGCGCTTCGACTGAATGTCAGCTGGCTTCTGGCCTTCGCTTGTTTCCTGCGATCCGGCAGCTGGTTTCTGCTGTTCTTCTGCTGGTTTCACGACGGGCATCTGTGAAACCGCCGGACCCTGCGCCGAAGCTGACTGGCCAGACGCGCCCTGTGAGCGCTGCTCTGATTCGGCAGGAACATTCTCAGCTTCGAGCGAAAGCATGGCCTGTGTGGCATCGGGGTCGTCCGATGTCAGCAGATCCGCTGAGGAGCGCCGCGGGGTTTGCGAGTGGTCCTGCTGCCCCTGCGGCCTGCGGCCCAGGCCCGCAGCATCAAGTGCCGCATCGAGAGCCGCGGCGATGTCCTCAGAGACCTTCTGTGCGGGCTGATCGGCGTTGATGACCACGTAGCGGTGCGGGTTTTCTTCCGCAAGAGACAGGAAACGTGCGCGCACTCGGCCACGGAACTCTGCGGACTGTTTGTCCAGGTGATTTTCATTGCCGCGCTGTGATGTGCGCTTGGCAGAGGCTTCTGGGGAAATGTCCAACAGCAGTGTGAGATTGGGCATGAGCCCATCAGTTCCCCACGCGGACAGGGCGAAGATGTCTTCTTCTGCAAGTTCGCGGCCGGCCGCCTGGTAGGCAAGCGAGGAGTCGATGTAGCGGTCGGTGACGACGACCCCGCCGGACCTCAGGGTGGGGTCGATCAGGGAGGCCACGTGGTGTGACCTGTCGGCGGCGTACAGCAGCGCCTCGGACTTCGGGGTGACTCCCTGGCCGTCGAGAATTGCGGCGCGGATCTGCTTGCCCTTGTCGGTGCCGCCGGGTTCGCGGGTGGTTTCGACATTGTGCAGGCCGCGGGCGGCCAAGTGCTTGCGGATGAAGTCGATCTGCGTTGTCTTGCCCGAACCGTCGGGACCTTCGACCGCGATAAAGAAACCGCTCTGCGCGGTCCGCACGGAGGGCGTCTGCAGGCCGCCACCGGACTGAGCTGCCTGCCCACCGTGCCCAGCAGGTGCGGCCGGTGCGTGCGGCTGTTTGGGGCCGTGCGCGCCTGCAGAACCGGCAGACTGACCCGGTTGCCCGTCTGCTGTCCGCGTGCGGAACGCGTGGACGATGTCGACGCCGATGCCGTGAATACCGGTGGGTGAGAACAGGAACAGCGCGATGATGCCGCCGACCATGGCCAGGAGTCCGACACTGGACACTGCTACTGCAGAGCCTGTGATGTTCCAGGTTGAGGCTTCGCTCAGCACGACTGTGAAGCGTGCGTCCAGGCTGAGGATAAGCAGTGTGATGATGGCGCCGATGCCCAGGCCGATGCGCCGTGAAATCTGGTAGTCCTGCGCCCGCACGCCCACACCGACGGCGAAGGCAGCCGCGGCGAACAGCAGCGCAGTGCCGGAGACTTCGTGAACCATGCCGCCGAGAATGGCGAGAACGCCCGCGCCGATAAGCGAAAAGGCGGTGAGCCTGGGCCGGGTCATGCCGGGAGCGAAAGTCGGCCCCGCCTCGTACCCGGCAGCCCAACCGACCAGAACGGCACACACCATGAGCCCGAGGCTCATGATGCCGAACGATTCGTCAGAAGCAGTAGGCACAATCACCACGAAGATTGAGCCGATCACGCCGAACAGCGCGTACACCGGCCACGGGGTGCCCACATCTACGTGGGCGCGAGCCTGTCGCAGCGCACGGGTCAGCGGGAACGCCCCGGTGGAGGGAATGCGGGAGCGCTGCAACGGCGAAACGATGATGAGCACGCCGGCCAGGATGATGACAATGCCGGATGCGAAGACCGTCCATGGCACGGCGGGCATGCCGGCGCCGATGCCCGCCCGAATCTGGGCGACCGCGCCGATGAAGAAGAAGATCACTGCAGACACGGTGCCCGCACGCCAGGGCTTGGTGTGCAGTTCCGGGGTGTGAATGACCTGCAGAGAAATGAGCGCACCGAGGAACAGCGCAGCAATCGCACCCATCCACACAGTTGAGTACACGCCGAAGACAATGAGGGTGATGCCCGTCAGCACGGACGTGATGGTCAGAATCAGAGTGCGCTGCGAAAACTCCATCGAGCGGACCCGCTTGAGCGGCAGAAAGCTGCCGATGCCCAAAAGCACGATGACCGCCAAGTACGCAGGATTGGCGAAATTGCGGTTGAAATCGCCGTCAGCTTCGCGCTGCACAACAGCGGCGAGCGCACCCCCTCGGGCCGAAGATGCAAAGCCCACAACACCGGCCAGAGAATACGTCAGCAGGACAGAGGACATCACGGCCAGCCACGTCGCGGCTTCAAGAACCGCATGCCCGATGACACCGCGCTGCGGGGTGATGGCCGCAATCCGGTCAGAGGTGTCTGCGTTCGGGCCGCCGAAAGACTGCTTGGCCGAAAGCCTCTTGTCATTGCTCATCTGATGACCTCCTGTGTCCTGACAAACCCAGCCTACGTTGACCCTCTGACACGACGCTGAACACACACCGTTCGAAAGCGTCCCGCTACAGTGTTTTCGTGTCGACACTCCATTTTCTGCCCCGAGGTCACGACGACCCGCTGACCACGCTGTCCCTGGCTCGCGTGCTCCTCGACTCTGTGCGTGCGGGGCGCAGGCCCGGTGCGCTGCGCATTTACCGGCCCGAACCGACCGTTGTGTTCGGCGGCCGCGACCGGTTCCTCGCCGGGTTCGACGACGCGGTCGGCAAGGCGCGCGAAGCCGGGTTCACTCCCCTGTTGCGCACACTCGGCGGACGAGTTGCGGCCTACCACCACGGCAGCCTCGTGATCGACCACGTGGAGCCCGCAGACCAGATGTTCACGGGCACTCAGGCACGCTTCACCTCGTTCGGTGACATGTATGTGCGGGCCCTGCAGTCATTGGGGGTCGACGCGCGGCTTGGGGAGATCCCCGGCGAGTACTGTCCCGGTGAACACAGCGTCAACGTCGCCGGGAAGATCAAGGCGATCGGCACGGCACAGCGGGTGACGAAGACGGGGTGGCTGTTCTCATCGTCGGTCATCGTCACGGATCCGGCCCCCATTCGCTCCGTCCTGACGGATGTCGAGGCGGCGCTCGGGGTCGACTGGGACCCCGCGACCGGCGGGTCGATCAGCGAAGTCCATCCGGACATCACTGTCGATGCAGTCGAGCAGGCCTTTCTGGCGGAATATGCGCGTGGCTATGACCTTGAGCCGTCGGAGTTCTCAGCCGAGGAAATCGAGGCGGCCGGCGCGTACAACTCGGTCAGCCAGCTCGAATCCACGCGCTGATGCAGATTTGCGCTTTAATGCAGCGCATCAGCGCGTGAAACTGCATTAAAGCGTGAGAACGGCCCGCCGCGGCCGCGCAGGCAACCCGCCACCCCACACCCCGCCCAGCCCGTTCACGCAGTTTTACCCTCAGTGAAACGGTGAGTTCACCAGCAAGTACGACGGTGAATAGGTTCGATTTCGGCCTGCAGAAAGTTCATCCGTGAAGCTCACTCGTCTTGCCCCCGCAGTACTCGCCGCCGGTCTGATCGCCGGCGTCGGCATCACCCCCGCTGTTCTCAGCGCATCCGGAGACACGACCCCGGCAAACGCGCAGACGGCCGCTTCCGGCGCCTCGTTCGCCCGGACCGCGACCTACCCCGTCTACGAAAACCGCCCTGACGGCGTCGACATCGCAGACGAAACCGTTGCCGAGATTTCCGACATCTCCGAAGACGGCAAGACGATGGTCTACACCGACGCTGCGGGCAAGCGCATCGGATTCCTCGATGTCAGCGACCCCGGCAGCCCCAAGGGACTCGGCACTGTCAGCCTCGCAACCCTTGGCAACGCGGACGACGAACCGACCTCGGTCGCAGTAGTAGGCGAATACGTGCTCGTCGTCATCAGCGAAACCGGCAAGGACTACGAAAACCCCAAGGGCCGCGTTGACGTCATCAAGCTGAGCGACCACAAAAAGGTCGGCTCCTACGATCTGGGCGGCCAGCCCGACTCGATTGCCATCAGCCCCGACGGCAAGCGCGCCGCAATTGCGATTGAAAACGAACGTGACGAAGACAAGGGCGACGGCGGGCTCCCCCAGCAGCCGACCGGCTTCGTCCAGACGATCAAGCTCGAAGGCGACCCCGCCTCGGATTGGAAGCCCGAACCTGTTCGCTTCCACAATGAGGACGGCACTCCCCTGCCCAAGGTCGCCGAGGCTGGTCTTGACACTCCTGAGGACCTCGAACCTGAGTACGTGTCGATCAACGGCCGCAACCAGCTGGCCGTCACGCTGCAGGAAAACAACGGTGTGGCGATCATCGACCTGAACACCAACGAAATTACGAGTGTTTTCAGCACCGGCAGCGTTGACCTTGAGAACGTCGACGCCAAGAAGGACAAGCTCATCAAGCCCACGGATTCGCTGGGCGGCGTGCCGCGTGAGCCCGATGCGATTGCCTGGATTGACGATGAGCACCTGGCCACCGCCAACGAGGGCGACTGGAAGGGCGGCAGCCGCGGATGGTCGGTCTTCGACAGCAGCGGCAAGGTCGTGTGGGATGCGGGTTCGTCGATTGAGGACATCGCCAACCGCTACGGCCTGCACAACAACAAGCGCGCCGAAAAGAAGGGCCCGGAAATCGAGGGCATTGCAACGGCCACCATGAACGGCACCCGCTACGCCTTCGTCGGTTCGGAGCGTTCGAACTTCGTAGCCGTCTACAACGTTGAAAACCCGGCCGAGCCCGAATTCGTGCAGCTGCTGTTCACCACCAACGGTCCGGAGGGCATCCTGCCGGTTGAAAACCGCAACATGCTGCTGGTCTCCAGCGAGGTCGACGAAGCCAAGAACGGCGTGCGTTCGGCCGTCAATGTCTACCAGCTGTCCGACAAGAAGGACCCCCAGCCGTCAATCGTGGCGGATAAGTCCGAACTGGGCTTCAGCGCTCTGGGCGCTCTGACCGCCCACCCGACTGACGCAAAGACCCTGTACGCCGCATCGGACTCCGCTCTGGCCGAAGGCCGCGTGTACACGGTCGATGTCAGCGACAAGAACGCACCCGCCCGCATCACTGACGCTCGTTCCGTCATGCAGGACGGCAAGCCTGCCGAGGGCCTCGACATTGAGGGCATTTCCGCACGTGAAGACGGCGGTTTCTGGATTGCCTCAGAAGGCAAGACCGGTGACAAGAATGCGATTCACCGCACGGACGGCGAGCTCAACATCAAGGAGACCATCAGCCTGCCGGACGATGTTGCCAAGCACATCGGCAAGTGGGGGCTTGAGGGCGTTGACGCAATTGACGACGGCAAGGGCGGCGAATACGTCTACGCCGCAATCCAGCGTCCCCTGTGGAAAGACCCCGAAGCCAAGCCGCTCGAAGCGCTCGAGGGCGACAACACCGTGCGCATCGGCCGCTACAGCACCACCGACAAGACCTGGGAGTGGTTCTCCTACGAGCTCGACTCCACTGACAAGGACGGCGACTGGATGGGCCTGTCCGAACTCACCGTGGTCGACAAGAACACTCTCGCCGTGATCGAACGCGACAAGCAGAACGGCCCCAACGCTGCGGTTAAGCGCATCATGAAGGTCACACTGCCGGATGGTGCTGAGGCTGGCGGCGCGGTTGAGGCTGGTACGGCTGACGAGGCGCCAATCGCCGGCAGCGGCACCGCTCCGGGTGCCGACGGCTCGGGTTCGGGTGGCGCGGCCGGCGCTGCAGAGGACGGCGCAAAGCCGCAGAAGGTCAAGAAGGCTGTTGCGGTTGACGTGTTGCCGAAGCTGCAGGCGCTCAACGGCTGGACGCAGGAAAAGCTGGAAGGCTTCACCATCGCGGCTGACGGCGAAGCCTACGCCGTCACCGACAACGACGCTCTCGATGACGCAACCGGTGAAACTGTGTTCCTGCGCTTGGGCAAGGTCTTCGGCGAAGATGCGCCTCCTGCAGAGGAAGAACCGGGCGATGACAACGCTGACGGCCCCTCCGATGACCCCACGGGCGGTGCTGAAGACGGCCAGGAGGGCGGCACCTCGGGAGACTCCGGCGATGCTGGCAGTGATGGCGGCGCAGACGAAGCCGGCGACGAGCCGACTGACAAGGCCGGCGACAAGGCCACCGGCAACGCCAGCGACAAGGCCGGCCCCGAGGCGAAGGCGCCCTCCTCGAAGGGTGGGGCTCTGCCGCGCACGGGTGTGAGCATCGCTGCGGCACTTGCTGCGGCCGCTGTGTTCATCGGCGGAGGCTTCGGCCTGCAAGCTTTGGCTCGCCGCCGCGGCTGATTCCACGGCCCCACCCGCTTAGCCGACAGCCCAGATTCACGCTTTAATGCAACCTCACGCGCAAATGCGCCGCATTAAA
>NZ_KV789366.1:74772-142071 GCF_001807555.1 Brevibacterium sp. HMSC08F02
TAAAGCGTGAATCTGCATCTGCGCGCAAAACCAGCCCGAGTACCGGTGCGAGTCAGCACTGGCACCATTCGCACACCCAACAACGCCAAACTCACGCTTAAATGCAGCCTCACGCGCAAATGCGCCGCATTAAAGCGTGAATCTGCATCTACGCGCAAAACCAGCCCCGTTGCCGCGCACGAGGTGGTGCTCACCAGTACACAGATTGCCCGCGTGTCCGGCGTGGGCTCAGGAAAGAATGCCGAGCGCTTTGAGTCGGGCGCGCAGTCGGTCGAGACCCAACAGGTCATTCCACATAATCCGCACGACCGTGTAGCCCAGCCGATGCAGTTGATGTTCGCGTTCTTTTTCACGCAGGAGTTGGTCGCCGTCTCCATTGAAGCCGCCGTCAGCTGTGGATAGGTATTTCACGGCGCCGTCGAACTCGATGATGATGTGCTTATCCCGGATCAGCCCGTCAACGCGGGCAACGAAGATTCCGTCTTCGTCGAAGATTTCGACTTGCTGTTCGAGGTTGTCGATCCCAAGCATGCGCAGCTTCACCATGCACACGCTTTCGCCGTAGGACTCAGCAAGTCCGTTGGCGAAGCTCAGGGCGCTGCGCACACGCGCGCATCCTGCCCGACGGCCGTAGGCTTCAGCGATTTCGTGAGCCTGGGCAAGCAGCTGTTCGCGCTGAAGAGGTGCCTCGCGCAAGATCGCATCGAGGACTGCTGTGCCGTATTCGATGGACTCATCTGCGGCGAGATCTACAGCGGTTCTGACGGGGTTGGTTATGGCGAAACCGCGCCAGTCATCGATTTCACTTTCGCCGATCTGCCGATACCGCCTGCGAAAAGTGGCTCCTGCGCGCGACAGGTTGGGGTTGATCATTTCAACTGCTTCAGGCACCGCTTTGACAGGCAGACCGTGTAGCAGGGCTGCGGTGGAATGGCTGAGCACATCGTCCGGGTGTGCTGACTCAGCAATGAGTTCGGCTTTCGCCGTGTGGAGGTTTGTTTGCGCCTTTCGCCATGCAGGGTTGCGCTTCTGTGCATCCGCGCGGGCGAACAAATCGACCATCGTCTGATCTGCGAGTTGTGTAAAAAGCGGGTGTCTCGAGCACAGCTTCACGACCGCGTACATCCCTCGATGCAATCGCTCGACGCAGCACGAGGCAGCTGACCTCAGCTCTCCCATCTGGATGCCGCAGGTCGCTGCCATGTTGTTGGTGAATACGCTATGCATCTTTTTATGTCACCGAAACAGCACCGTTTCCACAAGAGGCATTCGCAATCTGTGGATAACTTTTTTAGCGGGGGCGCGGGCATCCCACAACGCCAACCTCACGCGCCCAACAACGCCAAACTCACGCTTAACTGCAACCTCACGCTCTAATGCGCCGCATTAAAGCGCAAATCCGCATTAAAACGTAAATCCAGGTTGGCAGCAGGAACGGACGAGGCGGAGGCGCCGGCCGGGCTGAGGGTTGAGCTCGGCTGAAGGGCCGGGCTGGGCAGGGCCGCGCGGATGAGCCGACGCCGGGCATACTTCACGCGCCCAACAACACCACACTCACGCCTAAATGCAACCTCACGCGCAAATGCGCCGCATTAAAGCGTGAATCTGCATCTGCGCGCAAAACCAGTCTCGTTGCCGACCCGAGTCAGCACCGGCAGCCTTCACGGCCCAACAACGCCAAACTCACGCCTAAATGCAACCTCACGCGCTAATGCGCCGCATTAAAGCGTGAATCCGCATTAAAGCGTAAATCCAGCCGAGCCGCCGCGGCTGATCTTCAGCCCCACCCCGCCACCGCACACAGCCCCGCCCAGCAACCAGACACAGAAGCGCCCGGTCAGCATGCACAACTGCATGCTGACCGGGCGCTGTCTTTACAAGCTCAGTCTGTCGCAGCTCAGTAGCTCGAGAAACCGTCCTCACTGAGCACGTGTTTCTCGGTGCCGTCGATCGGCGGGTTGAAGATGCTCAGCAGCTCCATGTCTTCGTGGTCGGACGCACGCAGGTAGTGCGGGTCGTGCTTGTCCAGGACATAGATTACGCCGGGGGTCACGGGGAACACGTTGCCCTCCGTGTCCTCAACGTTGCCGGAGCCCGAAATGCAGTAGCAGGCTTCCAGGTGATTGCGGTACTCAAGCTTCGATTCGGTGCCTTTGCGCACAACGGTGCGGGCAACGGCGAAGCCCATATTGTCTTTTGCAGTCAGGACGCGCTGGCTGGTTCCAGCACCCCACTCAACAGCTTCGACATCGTTAACGGAACGAGTGAACACGGCGCCTCCTATGAGGTCGTATTGAGAAATCCGTACATCAGTCACGCTACGAGAACGCTCCCTGCGCTACAAGGCACAAGGAGCGCTCTCAGGGCTTATCAAGGATTCTCTGCGCCGACGGTCGAGGAACAGCCGCGCATGGAAGACACTCGGCCTAGCCAGTCCGCCGTTACGACTTCTTCGCGGTGCTGCTTTTCGCCGTACTCGACTTCGCAGTCGGCTTCTTCGCCGTACTCGTCTTCGACGCAGTGCTCTTCGCAGTCGTCTTACGCGCCGTTGTCTTCCGCGTGGTCGTCTTCTTCTTGGCAGGCCCCTTGGCGCGCTTTTCAGCCAGCAGCTGGAATGCGCGTTCGGCGGTGATGCCTTCGACGGTGTCGTCCTTGCGCAGAGTTGCGTTCGTGGTGCCGTCGGTGACGTACGGGCCGAAACGTCCGTCCTTGAGCACAACCGGCTTTTCGGAGTTCGGATCGGTGCCGAATTCCTTCAACGGCGGCTTCGCAGCACGGCGTCCGCGGGTCTTGGGCTGAGCGAAGATCTTTTCGGCTTCTTCAAGCGTGATGGTGAAGATCTGCTCTTCAGATTCGATAGACCGGGAGTCGGTTCCCTTCTTCAGGTACGGACCGTAGCGGCCGTTCTGCGCGGTGATGTCCACACCTTCGGCGTCCTGGCCGACAATCCTGGGCAAGCTCAGCAGCTTCAGCGCTTCTTCCAGACCGATGGTGTTCAGATCCATCGACTTGAACAGGCTCGCTGTGCGCGGCTTGGGCTTCTTGGCTCCGCGCTTGGGCTTTTCGTCAGATTCCGGCAGAACCTCGGTGACATAGGGGCCGAAGCGGCCGTTCTTCGCCACAATCGTGTATCCGCTTTCGGGATCGACACCGAGCTCACGGTCGCCGTCGCCCTGCTTTTCGATGAGCTCACGAGCTTTTTCTACCGTGAGTTCGTCCGGTGCGAGATCGTCCGGAAGCGATACGCGCTTCGGCTGATCCGGGTTGTCGCCTTCGGCTTCAAGGTACGGGCCGTAGCGGCCAACGCGCAGGTTGATTCCATCGGCAATGTTCACGGTGTTGAGTTCACGCGCGTCGATGTCTCCGAGGTTGTCGACAATCGACTTCAGCCCCGCGTGACCGACGTCGGAGTCCATGCCAGCCGGCGCATCGTGACCGTCCTCGGCCGTGCTGCCGAAGTAGAAATCGCGCAGCCATTCGGCGCTGTCTTCCTGGCCCTTGGCGATTTCGTCGAGATCAGCTTCCAGACCGGCGGTGAACTGGTAGTCCACAAGGTCATCGAAGTGCTCTTCGAGCAGCTTGACCACCGAGAACGCCAACCAGCTGGGAATGAGCGCGTTGCCGCGCGTGGTGACGTAGCCGCGGTCCTGGATGGTGGAGATGATGGCCGCGTAGGTCGAAGGACGGCCGATGCCGAGCTCTTCCATCCGCTTGACCAGGCTGGCTTCCGTAAAGCGCGGCGGAGGTGCCGTGGTGTGCCCATCGGCTTCCACGCGGTCGACCGACAGGGCGTCGCCTTCTTTGACGTCCGGCAGACGACTCTTGTCCTTTTTGTCCGAGCCATAGCGCTCGAGGTCCTGGCCCTCTTCGTAGGCGGCGAGGAATCCCTTGAACGTGATGACGGTGCCGCTTGCGGTCAGTTCGGCACTGCTGCCGCTGCCGAGGTCCGCGTTGATCCGCATGGTCGCCGTCGAACCCTTGGCATCGGCCATCTGCGATGCGACAGTGCGCTTCCAGATGAGTTCGTAGAGCTTGAATTCGTCACCGCGCAGCTGACTCGACACCTGGGCCGGCGTGCGGAAGTGGTCACCGGCGGGGCGGATGGCTTCGTGTGCTTCCTGCGCACCCTTCTGCTTGGAGGCATAGATACGCGGCTTCGACGGCACGAATTCGGGGCCGTAGAGCTCACCCACCTGACGGCGAGCAGCCGAAAGCGCTTCCGATGATAGGACTGGTGAGTCCGTACGCATGTAAGTGATGTAGCCGTTTTCGTACAGCGACTGGGCGGTGCGCATGGCCTGACGAGCACTCATGCGCAGCTTGCGTCCGGCTTCCTGCTGGAGGGTCGAGGTGGTGAACGGCGGCGCGGGACGACGCGAGTACGGCTTGGTCTCAAGTGCCGTAACCGACAGTCGGTCCTTCGCTTCGCCGCTGAGCTTGGCAGCGAGTTCTTCAGCGTCCTGCTGGCCCAGAATGCGCGCCTTAGTGCGCGGCTTCAGCGTGCCTTCGTCAGTGAAGTCGCGGCCCTGCGCGATCTTCTGCCCGTCAACGGCGGTGAGTTTCGCCGCGAAGCTTTCGGCCTGCCCGGGAGCCTGCAGATCGATGTCGAGGTCCCAGTAATCAGCCGAAACGAACGCCATGCGCTCACGTTCGCGTTCGACAACAAGACGGGTGGCAACGGACTGCACACGGCCGGCGGACAGCCCCGCACGGACCTTGCGCCATAGAACGGGCGAGATTTCGTAGCCGTACAGGCGGTCGAGGATGCGGCGGGTTTCCTGCGCGTACACGAGGTCGTAGTCGATTTCGCGGGTGTTTTCGAGTGCCCGTTCAAGGGCTTCCGGGGTGATTTCATGAAACACCAGGCGCTTAACCGGGACTTTCGGCTTGAGCACTTCCAGAAGGTGCCACGCAATGGCTTCACCTTCGCGGTCCTCATCTGTTGCCAGATAAAGTTCATCGGCTTCTTTCAGCAGCTTGCGAAGCTCGGTGACTTTCTTCTTCTTGTCAGGGTCCACCCGGTAGTAGGGCTTAAAGCCGTCTTCGACGTCGACTGCGAATTTGCCGTAGGGCCCTTTTTTCATGTCCGCGGGCAGTTCAGAGGGCTGTGGGAGATCCCGAATGTGCCCCACTGAGGCTTCGACGGTGTAGCCGTCGCCCAAAAAGCCGACAATCGTCCGCGCTTTCGTCGGGGATTCGACGATCACCAAACGACGTGGTTTCTTCTCAGCCACAGTTTTCCTTTCCACGGATACGCTGCGAATGTAGCACCGGGCACTGACACGGCGTTGATGCTGATAGCCACATCCAGGCTTCTTGCAGCCGTCACCTGACTGTAACGGTCCTACTCGAGTACAGGGTAGACGAATCCAAGCGGGAGTATGTCGCGCACTTGCTCTACCAGCTGCTGACACAGCTTGTCAGCATCCACTTCGAGCAAGGCTGCGAGCGCCCCTGCCACGGTGCGCAGAGTCATGGTCCCGTCGGCCACTCCGATGAACGCGGCGAGTGCGGTGTCAACTGTCAGCGTCTGCCCGAAACCGGTTCCCTGCGCCATTTCGATGACGGAGGGATTTTCGGTGCCCGGTGTGTGGTGCCGGTGTTCGACGATGTCGGAGCCGCGAACAAAAGCCGTGTCGGCTATTTCCGAGTCTTCGGCACCGGCAAGCCATTCGAGCATTGCCATACGGGTGTCGAGAAACGCCGCCACCCCTGCCGAATTCGCCCCGAGAGGCCCGCTGACACGATGTGCGGCAACCACCGGCTCACTGCCTGCACCCCTTTTGAACCGCACCCACCCAAACGAGATCTGCTCGACGCCGCGCGAAGCGAAGTCGTCAAGCCAGGCGGCGGTATCTGCGTTCCACTTGTCGCTGGCGCGAACCACACCGCCGTCGCGAATCCACGTGTGCGCGTAGGCGGTAGGCGACAGCTGCTCGCGTTCAATCACCATGAGCGATGTCTGGCCGGCGGCAGCTGTGCCAACCGCCGCCTCGTCTGCTGATGCGGCCTCATCCTGCGCCGCCTTGTGCCAGGCAGCAGGACCGGCCTCGGCATCCGGCTGGCCGACCTCCCAGTTGCCGAGCATGGCGGCCTGCCCGCCGTCGCTCAGATGATGCGGAATGTCGCGCACGAGCGAGCGCATCAGCTGATCGCCTGGCATCCCGCCATCGCGGTATTCAAACTGCCCGCGGGCAGCCTGCGGCGTGATGACGAACGGCGGGTTAGTCACCAGGAGGTCGACCGTCTGTCCGTGCAGAGGCTCCAGCAGACTTCCCTGCCGGGTTTCGATGTTGCCGATCCCGTTGATCTGTGCGTTCAGGCGCGTGAACTCCAGGGCGCGCTCAGAGATATCGGTTGCGATGACGGTGTCTGCGTGCAGCGCCAGAGCGAGCGCCTGAATCCCACAGCCCGTGCCGATGTCAGCCGCTGTTGTCACGGCTTCGCGCGGTGTGATCTCGATGAGAGTGCGCCCTGCTCCGCCGAGTCCCAGCACGAAGTCGCCGTCAAGCACTTCCGGCCGTGTGAGCGTCCCGAAATCCGATGCCAGGTAGAGGGTGTCAGGTTTGCGCCTGCCAGCCAGCCGCGGCACACCCACGGGCAGAGAGTACGGGGCGATCGACACGGAACTCACGAGGCGTCGCTCGCTTTCCTCCGAGTACTCACCCGGGCTCGGGTCACCTGAGTGGGGCTCACCAGCATCGGGTGAAACCAGCAGGCCAGCAGCTTGCAGCGCACTGACGAGTTCGGCGCCCAGAGCGTCCTCAGCGCTGGCTGTGGGAACAGCATCCTCCAGCAGGAACAGCCGTGCGACAACAGCAAGCGGTGCGGAGCTTGTGCGCGCAAACCACAGGGCGGGCGCGGCATCGTTTGTCTGCAGCGCCTGGTCGACGTCCGGTCCCCACAGTGCTTTCAGGCCAGGCTGTGTGTACTCCAGACCTTCCAGCGCCAAGCGCAGGCGCGCCGGCCATGCAGAGCCAGCAGCATGGCCACCGGCCACGGTCGCTCCCGAACCCCCTGATGTTTCACAGCCTGCGGACGTTCCAGCAGCCCCTGCAGAGTCAATCCGGGGCACAGCGGGCAGCGAGCTTCGCATATTTCCTTCCAACAGCAGGCGGCAGACAGCGCATATCAAGCCTACGCACAACCAGGCACATGAGAGAATGCGCGCATGCCGTCCGCTCTTACCGACCTCCTCACTCGCTTTAGCGAACGTGCCGACCGCGTGACGCACATTAAGAGCATTCCGCAGCGGCAAGCAGTTACCGGTGACTGGCCCGACTGGGTGCACGACGACGTCACCGCGGTATTCGCCGGTACGGGCATCACCAAGCCGTACAAGCACCAAGTCGAAGCTGTGAACAGCATTGCATCAGGCACTGACACAGTGGTGGCAACCGGCACCTCGTCAGGTAAGTCCCTGACCTTCCTGGTGCCGATCCTCGATTCCATAGCCCGCACCCGCGACAGCATCCGGCCGGCGACCTCCATATATCTGGCGCCGACGAAAGCCCTGTCCCACGACCAGCTGACGGCAGCGAAGAACCTGCCCCTGCAGGGACTGCGACCGGCGGCCTTCGACGGTGACGCCTCACGCGAACAGAAAGACTGGGCACGCAGGTGGGCCAACCTGCTGTTCACCAATCCGGACATGCTGCACCGTTCAGTCCTGCCGGCCCACTCCCGCTATGCCCGCTGGTTCAAGTCTCTGCGGTTCATCGTCGTCGACGAAGCGCACCGATATCGGGGTGTTTTCGGTTCGCACGTGGCACTCGTGCTGCGGCGACTGCTGCGCATAGCCGAACACTACGGCGCTCAGCCGGTGGTCATCGGCGCATCCGCCACCATGAGCGAACCCGCAGAAACCTTCTCCCGGCTGACCGGTCGGCCAACCACGGCAATCACCGAGGACTGCTCCCCGCGCGCCGCCGGAGAATTCATCCTGTGGGAACCACCGCTGCTGCCAGGCTCTGACGACGGGAACCTCGGAATTCCCTCCACCGCACCGACCACACCGGAACCCACCGATCCAGCAAATACCCCTGACACCTCGCCGCCCGGGTCCGACGACGCCGACGACGCCCTCCCCGCAGACGCAGCCCGCCGCTCCACGATTGCCGAAGCCGCCGACATGCTCACCGACACCACGTGCGCCGGCTACCGCTCGATTGCCTTCATCGTATCGCGAAAGGGAACGGAAGCCCTCGCCTCGGCCATCCGCCAGGAAGTCGAAACCATCGCACCGGAACTGACGAAGACGATTGCGGCCTACCGCGGCGGCTATCTGCCAGAAGAGCGCCGCATGTTGGAAACCGCCCTGCGCAACGGCAAGCTGCGCACCGTCGCGTCGACGAACGCGCTGGAGTTGGGCATCGACATATCCGGGCTCGATGTGGTCGTCATGGCCGGCTGGCCCGGCACCCTGGCCGCCCTGTGGCAGCAGGCGGGACGGGCCGGCCGCTCCGGCCAGCAGTGGTCCGCGGTTCTCATCGCCCGCGATGACCCACTGGACACCTACGTGGTCCACCACCCCGAGGCGATCTTCGACACCCCCGTCGACGCCGGCGTCATCAACCCCGCCAACCCCTATGTCCTAGCGGGTCACCTGTTGGCCGCAGCCGCCGAACTGCCGCTGACCACCGCCGACTTCCCCCGTTTCGACGCCCATACTCACCCAAACGCCCACCACCCCAGCCGTGACCAGCCGGAACAGACAGAGGAACCGGGCGGCGCCGCGTCATCCCAGGCAGCCCAGCTTGTCGCCCAGCTGACCGAACACGGAATGCTGCGGGCCCGCCCAACCGGTTGGTTCTGGACGAAAGCGGAATCGGCGGCAGCGCTGACCGACATCCGCGGTTCCGGCGGAGGACAGGTGCGATTGGTGGAACAGGAAACCGGCCAGCTTCTGGGCACGGTTGACGATGCCAGCGCGCACGCGCAGACACACACCGGCGCGATCTACGTCCACCAGGGCATCGAATATCAGGTGATGGACCTCGATTTGGACAACTCGGTCGCCATGGTTCAGCAGGTTTCCGTCGACTTCACAACGCAGGCGCAGTCGACAACGGAAATCAGCATTGTCGAAACCCACGACCAGTTCGCCCTGCCCAGCGGCGTGCGGGTTTTCAGCGGGATCGTCGATGTGACTGACCAGGTGACTTCGTTTGTGCGCAAACAGAAGCGCACTGGAGTCCGGCTGGGCGAATTCGAGCTCGACCTGCCGGCTCGCACCCTGCAGACCTCGGCTGTGTGGTGGACCGCCCCGGAGGGGCTGATTGCCGATGCCGAGGTGGAGGCAGCTGATCTGCCAGGTGCGGTTCACGCGGCTGAGCACTGCGCGATCGGCCTGCTGCCGCTGTTTGCAGGGTGCGATCGGTGGGACATCGGCGGGGTGTCATCCGATAGGCACGCCGACACTGGCATGGCGACGGTCTTCGTGCACGACGGTCAGCCCGGCGGGGCGGGCTTTGCCGAACGTGGCTTCGCTGAGTTCCGCCGGTGGTGGCAGTCCACTCTGGACACTTTGACCAGCTGTGAATGCATCAGCGGCTGTCCCAGCTGCGTGCAGAGCCCCAAGTGCGGCAACGGCAATGAGCCGCTGGACAAAGACGCCGCCCGCCGGCTGCTGCAGCAGATGCTGGGGTGAGGGCGACAGCCCCAAAAGTGGGGCGGCGGCCCCGGAGACGAGGGCAGCCGTGTTACGCCTCGCCCACCGGGCCCCGGGCTCCCCTGCCGAACTCAGTCCATGACGAGGCCGTTGTCGACCACGAGGTTCTGGCCCGTGACCGCGCGCGATGCCGGCTGGGCGAAGAACGTGGCGGCCGAGGCGAATTCCTCCGGTGTGGTCACGTGGCCCAGCGGTGTTGTTGCTGCGATTGCGTCGAAGACTTCGTCCGGAGTGGCGGCCGAAGCGTCGGTGGTGCGCAGCAGACCGCCGGAGACCATGTTGACGCGCACGCCCAGAGGGCCGAGGTCCTTTGCGAAGGTGCGGGTCAGCGACAGCAGGGCAGCTTTGGCGGCTGTGTAGTCGTGGTAGGGCACGACGGGGTTTTGGAACAGGTTGGTCCCGATGTTGATGATCCGGCCCGAGCCGATTTCCCGGAACCCGTTCATAGCCGCCTGGATGACGTGCACCGCGCCGCTGATGGTGCCGCGGAACTGGTCGTCAAAAGCGGCATAGGAAATGGAGTCCGCGTCCGGGCGTTCGTCGCCGTTGAATGAAAAGTCGACCAGCGCGTTGTTGACCACGGTGGTGACGGGCCTGCCGAATTCTTCGCGTGCGGCATCGAACATGGCCTTGACCTCGCGGAAGTCAGTGACGTCCGCGCGCACGGCCAGCGCCTCGCCGCCTTGCGCCCGGATCTGTTCGGCAAGGCGAACCGCCTGGTCTTCCGAGTTGCGGTAGTTGATGACAACAGCCGCACCTTCGGCGTGGAAGGCTTTGACGAGAGCAGCGCCCAGCCCGCGTGCGGCACCGGTGACTAGCACCAGCTGTTCGCTCACGGGCATGGCTGCTGTTGTGTGAGCTTGTGCGTTCGTCATTGAACCTCCCTGGGTATTGACCGCCATGGTCAAACTGCGTGGACTTCCACCCTAACCCGGTCCTCAGACCAGGCCTATCCACTTCCAGTAGGTGGCGGACAGAAGCAGGACCAGCAGGTAGCCGACGATGGTGATCGGAATGCCCGATTTGAGGAACTGCTTGGCCGTGAACGCGCCGGTTCCGTAGGCGAGCATGTTCTGCGGGGCGGAAATGGGAAGCAGGAATCCGAAGCAGATGAGGAACTGCTGGATGATGACGAACCCGATTCCGCCGCCTGCCGCACCGGGGATGGACTGGGCGAGTGCGATGAACACCGGGATGAGCGCGGAGCTGAGGGATGTTGCCGATGCGAATCCCAGGTGGATGAGGATTGTGAAGATGCCGACGAGGGCGATCATGGCGAGCATCGGCATGTCGGTCACACCCAGTGCGCCGAAGGTTTTCTCTGACAGCCACGTTGCCGCTCCCGTGTTCAGCAGGAGCGAGCCGAGCGAGATTCCGACGGCGAACACGATGAGCGTGCCCCAGTTGATGAGCTTTTCTGCGGTCTTCCAGGAGAACACTCCCACGCGGGGAAGCAGGAGGAAGCCGATGGCGACGATGGTGACGGTTGCCGAGCTGAACGGGTGCAGCACTTCTTCGGTTGCCCACAGGAACAGCAGGCACACGGCGACGATGACCAGGCGGATTTCTTTTCCGGTGATGGGGCCGAGTTCGGCGAGTTCTTTTTCAACAACTGCCCGGCCACCCTGTATGTGATCGACTTCGGGTTTGATGACGCGGCGCATGATGAAGAACAGCGCGATGCTCATAAGAACCGACCACGGGGCGGCCCACAAGAACCACTGCCCCCAGGAGATCGACTGGCCCATGGAGGTTTCGATGAAGCCTGTGGCCACGAGGTTCTGTGCTGCTGCGGTTTTGATGCCGACATTCCAGATGGACACGGCCTGGGCTGCTGTGATGATGAGCAGGGCGCCCAGTCGTGAGTTGGTGGGCAGGCCGAAGGCAGCGACCATGCCCAGAAGAATCGGCACGACGGCACCTGCGCGGGCTGTTGCGGAGGGGACGAAGAACGCGAGGATCGTCGAAATGACGATCGCGCCGATGAGCACGCTGCTGGTCTTTTCGCCGGCGACTTTCAGTACCAAGAGGGCCAGGCGCTTGTGCAGGCCGGTGGCCTGCATCGCGGCCGCGAGCGCAAGTGCTGCGGCGACGAGCGCAACGGCGGCGCTGGAGAATCCGCTCAGTGCCAGTTTGATTGATTCGGTTGTGCCCATCGCCTCGGGGGATTCACCGTCGAGTGCTGGCGTGAAGGACAGCATGACGGTGATGATTCCGACGATCAGGATGGACGAGACCGTGTAGGAAACTGCTTCTGTCACCCACATGACGATTGCGAAGGCCAGCACGGCCAGACCCATTTTCCCAGCAAACGTCAGGTCGTCACCGGTGGGAATGAACATCACTCCGATGAGTGCTGCAAAAGCGATGAAGAACCAGATTGGTTTGAGGTTCAGGTGAGCGAGGAAGCCGTCGGGGTGTTTGCCGGAGTCAGCTTCTTGTGCCTGGGCGACAACCGCTTTTTCTCGCTTGGCGGATTCTGCGTCACGTGATCGCCGTTCGGCCTGTTTGCGGAGGGGGCTTTTGCCTGAGCTGGCCATAGCGCTCCAATCAGTGTGCTGCAAAGTGCAATGTTCACATTCGACGGTACCCCCCTGTTGCAAACACTGCATGAACTGCCCCGTTTTGGGTTTTCAACCGGCTGTGTGCGGCTGCGGCCCACCTGCCACGGCTGAGCGCTTCACTGCGGGAAACGGGGCTGGCAGCTTCGCTTTGACGGTGACTTTCGCCCGTCCCAGGTCAGGACGGGCAATGCAGTCGTCCATTGTGAAGCCGTCGGCTTCGATGAGTTTCTTTGCAACGTCACAGGGGTCGCCGGTACGGATTCCCCGCGCAGCGTCAGCTGCTGCCAGGGCTGCAAGGTCGGCACTGCCGTCTGCGCGCGCGGATACGAGGATGACTTTGCTGGTCAGTCCAAGCCCTGCAATGAGCACTGCCGCTAACCCCATGAGGCTGACTGCGATTGCGGGCATGGACCCGCGATCTGCCCGGCGGTGCCGCTGAGCTTGCCGCGTTTGCTGTGTGCTCATTGTGCGTCTCCGGACTGCGCGCTGCTTTCCGTGCGCGCTCTTTGCACTGCTTGCACGCGAGGGATGAGCTTCCGCATGGTCTTCGGTGTCGGGACGGTGACGGTGACGACCGTGTATTCGCCGTCTTTGCCGATTGTGACGGCGGAACCGGGGCCGGCTTTGCTTTCCGCACTGCGGCGCACTTCTGCGGTGGGTTCGCCGCGGGCGGCTTCGCGTGCGCCGGCCCGCGCAGCTTCGTAGGTGCGAAGCTGCGCGAGGCCGAGGGTGCCCACTCCGATGACCATAAGAATGACGAGCACGATAGCCGGCATGATCATGGCGAATTCGGCCGTGACGGCACCGCAGTCCTTTCCTGCGGTCCGCTTCCGGCAGAGAGCGTTTGACATACGAGCAGCGTCACGAGTGTGGCTCCCTGGGCGAAACATCGAAGTGGGCACTGCCATCACCCGCCCATGTTGAGCGCTTTGGAGATGACACCTGTGATGAGAGTTTGGATGCCCTCGGATTTCAGCACCACAACGAGCAGTGCGGCAAAACCACACGCGGCGAGTGTTGTGATCGCATACTCTGCCGTTGTCGCTCCCCTGTCTGGTTTGCGCAGGCGCACGGGTTTCTTTTCTTCTTCCATCGGAACGAGTTCCTGAACTTCGTTGTCCATCTTTTCCCTTCCTTTCTTCAGATGGCGCTTCCAGCGTGCAGGTGCGGAGCACCCGAAAGAAGAGAGAAGAAAAGCCTGGGGACAACCGCGAAGTTATCCCCAGGCTTCAGAACTGCAGTCCAGTTTCAGCCGCGTCGATCAGCAGGAGCCCTTCACCCAAACAGCACCGACATATTCGTCTGTCTGGAGTCAACCGTGGGGATCAACCCTCCGAGTTCGAATGACCCTCATTCCCTGAGCTTCAGCGCGGCAGGCACCCGCTCGCGATTCGTGAAATCTGTGATCAAGTCATGACTTGACTGCCTTCAAGGGTCGGTTCACTGCGATGTCGATGAATGCTGACGGACCGTCATTGAGCTGGTGTCTCGTTGCGAGGACTACACACGTCAGAGGAAAGGCAGCTGGAGGTGACGACAATCCCGACTCCTGCCGCACCCCCGTTCACCCGACTCCCCTCTGCCGCTGTCCCCGCCCCGCGAGGACGCTACTCCAACTGTGAGCTATAGCGGCTTCCTCTACCTTCGCTATTTTCTGAGCACAAACCCGCACTACATCGTGTTATACAGATCACATTTATGGTGGTGGTGGGCTCCTTGACTCTGTGTGGTGCACGCCTGGCCGTGGAGGACAGGTGGCACGGCTCGCTTGGGATGTAACGCGGGGACGCTGTCAGCAAATAGAAAACTGTGAGAGGTGCGATTGGGACGAGCCAGATGGGGCGGGCATGATAGCGATCAGGGCGGTCGTATCTGAAGCTGTTCTGAAGTCTCTCATCGTGCCGAGGAGTGATGTTCGGAGGGCATCGATCCGATCGATCGGAAGGAGACGAGGTGAGGCAGGAAGCCGACGGCGACAGCGTGGCGCACGCCGAGGTGTTCGCGCACTTCTATGCTCGACACTATCGCCTCGTCCTCACGGTTGCCCAGCAACGTCTATCGGGAGTCGCCGATGCCGAGGATGTGGCAGCGGAGACCTTCCGGATCACGTGGGCTCACCATCAGTCCGGAGGTGATCTCTCTCTGCCCTGGGTGTACAAAGTGTTGCGCAATATCATTGGCAACGAGTACCAGCGCGTGGCTCGTTCGACGGAGCTGTTTAGCCGGATCGGTGGGCTCAGCGGCGATAGCTCCTACAGGATGGAGACCGCAGATGCACTGGATGTTCGCCGGGCTCTGGCAGGACTGAGAGAAACCGACCGCGAGATTCTCTACATGGCCTATTGGGAAGACCTCACTCGTGCGGAGATTGCGTCGATCCTTGGGATATCGACGGTGACCGTGCGGGTACGGCTGTTACGTGCCCGACAGACGCTCAAAGCGTTGCTGTACAACGCCGTCGAGGACGCTCACAGTGAGGAGGTCAAGGATGGACGAGTTTGAACGACGCATCCGCGATGCGCGACCACTGAGTGGGCACCGACACCTCCCGTTGACGGGGCGCGCGAAACAAGAACTCGCTGACTTGGTTCTCTCCTCCCCAAATGTCCCACCAGCGAGTCGACGACTCGGGCCCAGCCCGGGTCACCCTCGACGATTCAGCCGGCGGCTGATGCTCATCGCATCCTCCCTTGCAGCGTTCGCCATAGCCGGGGGCGTCACACTCAACATTCTCCCCGACACACCGGCATCAGCGGCGACCCCACCACTGCTCGTCACCGATCACATAGATGCTTCCGCGGAAGAAATTCTCGACGAGTCAGCAAAGTTGATGTTGCAGCGCGACCCGCCGCCGAACAGGATCCGGATGGAAACCTGGGTGCTGAACACCGAAATCGACGCCAACGGCACTATTATCTCCTCGTCCGTCGAACCGCGGCACGAAGAGATCACGTTCGTCGGCGACGGGAACGTACACGTCGTAGTTACCGTTGCGCCCCCATTCCCTGGACAAAAGACCGAGCATCTGGCCACGCCGGGGACGGTGCTGTCAGACGAGACGTTCGCACCTGGCGAATTTGACACTCCTTACCCCGAAGCAGTGCCGACTGAACCGACAGAGATCGCTGACTACCTCGCCACAGTGGCAGGAAGCGAACAGCCGCTAGGAGCTGGAGAGACGATCCAGGAGGTCTCCAGCATTCTCTCCAGCAACGTCCTCTCTCGAGACCAGGAGAGCGCGCTTCTCTCCTACGTCAGCGGTCTGCCTAATCTGGAGGTCGCGGGCCGCGTCACCGACCGCCTCGGACGTGACGGCATCGCCATCCGCGCCACAGACCGCGACCCCGGACACGTCGAAGACCTACTCATCATCTCGCCCCGCGCGGGCTCGATCACCGCAGCTGAGACCATCTACATCGGCAACGACCGTACGGACATTGCGTCACCATCTGTCATCCATTACGTAGCCTGGGACCGCTGACCGGTCTCGTCTTTCTCACAAGAAAGTGACCACGACATGCGAAGAGCATCTCGCCTTACCGCCACGCTCACCTTGACCTTGATCTTGCTTCTTGCCCCGCAGAGCTCCTGGGCAGCAGGTCCGACAGACACATCGATGCAAGAACGCGTCGATGACGTAATCGAGGACTTCGGAGGCTCCCAAACCGGTTGGAACGAGGTTACCTGGGGCGAAGGCGCGATCGTGCTCACTCTCGATCCCACCGACACTGCGCCGGGCTCCACTCCCAGAGCAGCGACTGCGCGAGAGGTCTCCGCCAAATGCGCATCGGGACGCTACTGCGTCTACTCCGCAGCAGGGTTCCGGGGCAACAAACTCAGTTACGCGACCTGCCCTGCAACATATACCTCGTTCGCTGCGCTCCATGGGAAGGTGCGTTCCGTAAAGAACTCCCGCAGTTCCGGCACAGTGCTTGCCTACGCTGGTTCCCAGGTGAAGGCAACAGTCAAAGCAGGCAGAGGTGCCAGCAGCGTTTCCCGCATCACCAAGATCAGATGCTCCTGACAGCACATCGATTCCATGTGGCATCGACTGGGGAAAGTAAGTGCCCGCCGCACGAAGAAAGAGATCTTTGCGCGGCGGGCACTGTCGTCAGGCACGGCGTGGAGCCGTGACGAGGGCGGCTACAACCATCGAGATGATGAAAGATGTCCACGCCTCGCCCGTGAGGCCGAAGAAGTAGTGAATTCTCTCCAGCGCTCCGCTCACACGCATGGGCACCTGCTCGGCCACAGCATCACCGATCTCCCCGAGTAGAGCGTACGAGAGGATGAACACAACGGCCGCGAGGACCGCAGACCAGGCGACGCGACGAATCCGTCTCTCCCGTCCCCAGGTCGCGACCGCGACAACCACGACCATGACACCGGCAGCAACGACAGGCGGCCACCGGCTATCCGCCGGGACTTCCAGAAGCGCGGCGAACGCAAGGCTGTAAAGCGCCTGCGCGGCGAACCCGCCCACGAGCGCACCTCCCATGATTGCGCGACGCCGCAACATGACCTTAGATCCGTGCAGCCGATCAGTACTTTCCATAACCCACCATCTGCGCCTCGGGGCACAACCAACTCACCAGGCACGCGGCACTTGCGTACTTCCGCTGGTAGACAGTCTTCCACTTTCCACTGATCGAAGAAACGTACACCTCGTGATTCGGCATTTGACGATGACTGCCGGAAATGATGCTGTACGACCCGTTTTTGGTGATCGTGATCGTAAAAGCACCCTGAATCGAGTTGTACTTACAGAACGGGTTTCCCGCTTTTAGCCGGAAGCGAAGATCGACATCGGTCTTCGTTTTTCCGAGCTGCTTGATAGACATATCCTTTGTAGAAGCTGTCTTCGTAGCCACAAGCTTTCCCTTGGAGTTGTAAACCTTCGTTGCGCCGACGTTCTTGGAACTCCCGATGAGTCCCCGGCCGTCCCATCGAACGTTCGCGTTCATACTCGTGCGAGACGTGCCTGAACTGGCACCGAAGCCGCGGTTGTCCCCACCGAACTTGTAGCTGCTCCTATAGCTGCCGCAACCTGCCCGCGGTGCACTGAGCTTTGCTTGCGGAATGAACGTCCTGTATCTCACCGTCGATCCCGTATAAGCGGCCATTGCTTCAATCTGGGTGTTATGTTCCGCAGCCTCTGCTGCCAGGTCCGTCGAGTCAGGTACCACGACGTCGAACCCCTGGATCGTCACCTCGTCGTCGTGAAGAGGGGCTGCCCCTTCAGGAAGGATGGTCTCCACCCGATAATGATGGATTACGCCCGGGACCGCGTCCGAGTCGCGGAACGACCGCTCAGACGTTTCTGCGAGGAGTTCATCGTCGCGAAACACTGCATAGCTGCGTGACGCGTCGACACCCTCCCAGGAAAGATCAACGTGCTCCGTGTCCACCGCCGCGAGCGCTCCATGATCGGCGAGAGAAGCATCAACGATCACTGTCTCATCGCCCTTGAACGTGCCGAGCTGCACCCCATCGGTGATGTCAGCGTTCGGTGCCGCTCGACGCCCCAAATTCCCATCGGGTTCGGCACCATCGATGACAAGGTCACCGCTGGACAGCGCGTCGAGCGTGTACTCAGCGTCTTGACCGTTCGGACCTTCTGCATGCGCTGGCGCGACCATGCCCGCTACGAACACCCCCGCTGCGATCGCAGACGCACACGTCCACACAACTCGTCTTCGTGGTCTCATGGCTGTTCCACCTCCGGAGTCTCCTGGCGCGCGGGACTGTCCCACGCGCCCTCACTGGTCTTATTTGCCGACCTGCGCTCCGCGTTACACCCCGCCACGTCGACCACCACATCCCTGTCACGGCCACCCCTGCGACCTCCCAACCGCGGGCTGTGGCGTAGACACGACAGCCAGCCTCCTGCCGTTCCACTCCACGCTCGGTGCCCTCAGGGTCGTCACTGATCCTGACGTACACCACCGCCTGCAACGACGATGCTGATCCCGCAGCCTGTTCCTGCTCTTCGTGGCCCATGTCCTGGCTCCACCTTCCTACTCGTGTGAAAGGTAGGCGCGTTTACAGAACCTCGGCTAGCTCAGCGCTGCTCACGGCGCTTCCAATCAATCTCGACGACATCGGAGGCAGACTCAAGGGTGGTGCCTCGCCTGACGTATCCAACAGGGTGAATGATGACCGTCATGAGCGCCTCCACCACTGAACGCAGACGCGAGAGCGTTCACTCCTCATCGTTCCACCACGCACGGGCGTCCACGACTCCGACGAGTTCGGCGAGCGGATCGATGTCGACCAGCAGGAGCCCTTCACCCGAACAGCACCGACATGTCGTCGATGAGGGTGAGCACCACGGGAACAACGCCCAGCAGAATGAACGCCGGCAGAATGCACGCCCCCAGCGGAATCACCAGCTGCACTCCAAGTTTCGCCGCCGCCAGCCTCCGGCGCTGATGTTCAGCCCGGCGTAGGTCGTAGGCCATAGCGGACAGCAGGCCGGCAAGTGCCGCTCCGGTCTGGGCAGAGAAGCGGATGAGCACAATGACTTCGCTCAGATGCTGATCCTCAAAATCCGTCTGTCCCAGCTCAAGGGCTCGGCTCAGCGCACCCAGATTCGACCGGTCACCGCCGGCTGCGGCGGCAAGGGCCAACGCCCGACCAATCGGCAAACCCGCGCGAAGGCAAATAGCTGTGAGCTCAAGGTCGAAGGCGAGCGCCTCAACATCAGATTCGCCGGGGTCGCTCTTCTGCTCACGACTGAGCCCCAGCAGACCCTCCAACAAACCTGAGGACCTCTTTTCTTCGCCCGAGCCCGCGTTCTGCGTATCAGCGCCGGCTCGATCACCAAGGCCGACTCCGCCATCAAGCACCCGCTTGAGCCGCGCATCCGCATCCCCGATCCACAGCCACACGGCAGCAGCAATGAGAACCGCGGCGACCACCCCGGCCATCACAGTGCCCTCTTCAACATCCGGCGCATCCACAGTCGACCGACCACCAAAAGAACCGCCCCGCTGACACACGAGACCGCACCGGGAACGGAAGTCAGGAGTTCCGCCGGATCAGCGCCGATGAGCACCGCCAGGCCAAGTGACAGAAGCGGCAGCGCGGTGAGCACCTTCACGGTCGACTGGGGTCCGGCCAGCGCAATGGCCCGCTCGCGGGCTGAATCCGTCTGCATCCGCGCGGTCTTTGCAAACCGCTCGAGCAGATTTGCCGCAGGGGCTCCCGCAGATTCGGCGACGAACCACACCGACGCCATGTGAAGCAGAATGTCTTTCGACTGCGCGGGAAGACCTTCGGCCTGCGCGGAGATCGCCTGATGCGGAGCAGACCCAAGCTCAGCAGAACGCGCCGCCGTAGCCAAAGCTGCCTGCAGGTCCTCTGGCCCGGGCAGCTTCGACAGGTGTTCCAACACCGCCGCCGGTGCCGCGCCCACACGCAGCAGTTCCGCAGCCCGGTCAATGACGGCGATAGCGGCCGCCGCATGTTCGTCATCAGCTGCGTCCGACTTGCGGAACCGCCGCACCAGCCCCTGCAGACCATCACCCGCACGCGTCCGAGGCCCATCCGAATCATCGCGCGGCAGCAGCTTATTCAGCCGCCTTTCGGCGGGGTCCCACACCCACAGCCCGGCCGCCGCGGCGGCCAGCAGCGCAGCGAGCACGATCATGACCGCTCCCCCTGCTTCCGCCTCAACCAGTCCACAAAACCATCCCAGCCGGCACCAGCCCCGTGTTCAACGCTCCACACTGTTGCCAAGTCCGCCGAGGTGCCGCCGGCTTCCGCCGCCACCTCACCAGAAGTCTGGGGTTCGGTAGGGGCAGTGTGCTCGGCGCTTGTGCGCGCGGCGATTTCGGCGAGCCTCCTGTGCCCGTCACGTCTGCGGGTGATGTGCAGGATGACATCAATTGCCGTCATCGACTGGGAGCGCACAGCCTCCGGACTCATACCCGCAAGCGCCCCCAGTGCTTCAAGACGGGCAGGGACCGCCGACGCGGTATTCGCGTGAATAGTGGCACACCCGCCTTCGTGACCGGTGTTGAGCGCGGTGAGCATGTCGCGGACCTCAGCCCCTCGACACTCCCCGATGATCAGCCGGTCCGGCCGCATGCGCAGGGCATTGCGCACGAGGTCAGCCATTGACACTTCGCCCATGCCCTCGACGTTTGCCTGTCGGGCTGCCAGCTGAACCACGTGATCGTGGCGCACATTGAGTTCACGTGAGTCCTCAACGATGACAATGCGCTGGTCAGCCGGTATTTCGGCTAAAAGCGCGCCCAGCAGAACTGTTTTCCCCGACCCGGTTCCGCCCGATATGAGGATGTTGGCCCGCACTTCCAGCAGCTCCAGAAGAACCTCGGCGATCTCCGCGGTAAGAAAAGACCGCTCAATGAGCTCTGACAGTCGAAAGCCTTTGCTGCGGGGCACGCGAAACGACATCACGGTGTGCTCCCCTGCAAGCGGCGGGATGAGTGCGTTGAGCCGCACTCCGTCGGGCAGGCGCACGTCGACCAGGGGCTGGGAGTCGTCCAGGCGCCTCCCGCCGAGTGCTGCTAAGCGCACAGCGAGAGCCCGCACATCATCTTCGGTTCCCAAGGACAGCGGTACGGGCACCAGCCCGCTTCCCCTGTCCACCCACACGTCCTGCGGGCTGTTGACGAAGACGTCCGTCGTTTCGGGCTCATCGAGCAGTGACTGCAGCGGACCGGCCCCACCCAGCTGAGCCGAGATCCGGCTGACCAGCTCCAGGAGCTCAGCCGATCCGACCACCCGGCCACTGCGGGCGAGCGCGGTGGCAACAGATCCCGCTGTCACCGGCCCGGGGTTTTCCAGCAGGTGGGTTCTGACATCGCGGATGAGCTCCGCATCGAGCCATTGACCGTCAAGAGTCACAGCGAACCGCCTTCCACGATCTTTTCGGCCACACGCCCCACGTGGGTGCGTGCAATCGGCAGGCCTTCACCGCGGTCAACGGCGGCCGCTGCCTGTGGGTCGTCCTTGATGACACCCACCAGCGGCAGTCCGATGGTGTCGGCCACGAGTTCGGGCCGCACGCCTCCCCTGCCGGCGTCGCGCACAGCGATGCGCACGGCCGAATTGACCGCTTCCAGACGCCGGGCGACCCGCGATGCCGCAACCGCGGCGCGCACCCTCCCGGGCACCACCACCGTGAGTTCGCTGCACATGCGCGCCCACTGCACGGGCGCATGCCGCGGTAAATCGACGACCACCAGCTCAAAGGCCTGCTGCGCGGCAGTCATAACGGCCTCAAAGACTTCCGGGGTGAGCTCTTCCGTTCCCGTCCGATCCCACGACAGCACCGCCAGTCCCTCAGTGCGCGGCAGTGAATCTCGCAGAGTCGACGGCCGCAGTCTGCCGCGGGAAGCCGCCAGGCTGGGCCAGCGCAGGCCGTCTTTGCCCTCTGCACCCAGAACGAGGTCGAGCCCGCCTCCCAGCGGATCGGCATCAAGCAGCACCGTGTCGATGTCCTGCGCGGCGGCACTGCGAGCGACCGCGCAGGCGAGCACCGAGGTGCCCGCTCCCCCAACTCCGCCGACGAAACCCCACGTCTGCGCGGGCTCTGCCGGGGGTTCCACGGCGTTGATCATGCGGATAGTCAGCCATTCCGCACCGGCGGGCAGCACAGCCACGGTGTCAGCCCCCAGCCGCGCCGCGGTCGCCCACACCGCGTTGGACTGCGTCAGCGTCACAAGGACGGTCGGTACGTTGCCGACGTCCGGGGCTTCTGTGATGTCATCGCCGATCAGAACGAGTGCGGCATCCTGCCAGCCGCCGTTTTCCGGCAGACGAATATCGAGGCCCAGGCCTATGCCGTCTGCCAGCGCGGCACAGTGATCAATGAGGCTGGGCACTCGGGTGAAGAGCACTACACGAGGTCGATTCATGCCTCCACGATCGCGCCGTCTCTCAGCCCCGAACACCCACAAAAACCCGCTGTGGACAAACGCTCCCCTATCCACAGCCGGCAGCACACCAGTCACAGAAAAGGCCGAGGTGGAGCTCCCCAGGAGTTCCACCTCGGCCTTTGTCATGCGGCGGCACGGCCGCCGACAGCTGCCGCGAACTCAGGTACGCGGAATGCGGCCGGCCTGCACGCTCTGGCAGATCTGCACACCTTCGCCGACGCCCTTTTCCACAGCCTCTGCGTTCATAGTGATCCAGCCGATCACGTCCCGACCGCTCGTGTAGGCGGCGCCGGCTTCGCCATAGCCTGCGGCATCGGACAGCAGCGCCGCTTCCGGCACTCCAACACCCGTCACATCAACGCCTGAGGACACCATGTGGATGCGGAACAGGGCGCGGGCAATGAGTCCGTTGCCGATCACAAACGGGCGCATCGCGAGGATCTCTCCGTGCAGAATGCACGCAACCACGAAGCCGGGCAGGCTTTCGTCCTGCAGCAGCGCTTCGAGGTCGGCCAGGCGCTGCTGGACTTCGTCAGGGCTCGGGGCTGCGGGGAGTCCGCCCATGTCACCGGGCTCTTCGCCGGCGCGGCGCGGCCTGCCCAGCTGATCGTCGTCAGCCAGGCCCGCCCCGGCCGCCAGGCTCAGCCTGGCCAGGTGACCCATAAAACCAGAGCGCAGAGCGTCCGGGGTCTGTGACAGTTCGTCGGCGACGGCAGCCACCCGCACCGCGGCGGTCAGCTGCACACCCGACATGTCGTCGGTGACTTCACGCCCAGCGCCGATGACCTCGCGCACATAGTTCAGCGGGTAGCGAGCGCCCTCCAACGCGGCCGAGGTGCGCGCAGCCCGCACTGTCGCTTCGGCGCGGCATTCCGCCATCCGCTTGCGCAGCGCGTTGTGCCAGCGCAGCTGCGTGCAGGCGGTGCGGACCCGCTCGACGGCCTCTTCGACCGCCGGGACCTGCGCCAATGCGCGCAGGGCCTGTGAAAGATCCGTCATCAGCCGCGCTCAACTCCATGGACGTTGCGCAGTTCGCCGATCCGACCGTCTTCGCTCTGCACCGTGAACGAATCGCCGTTGTCCGCCATCGCCAGAATCCACTTTCCGGGCTCCAGCTGGAACGCCGGGTTGCCGGCTGGGTCAACGGCCACGCGCGGTTCCGGAACCGCAAACCAGAACGGGGTCTGCTGCGGTTGGGGGCGCTGAGACTGCTCGAGCAGCTGGGTCTCTTCCTGCACCGGTTCCTGCTGGGCCGGTTCTTCCTGTTCCGGCTGGGCTTGCTCGGACTGAGACGCGGGGAACGCCTGGAACAGCTGAGTCTCTTCCTGAACGGGCTCTTCCCGTTCCGGCTGGGGCTGCTCCTGCCTGCCCTCGTCTGCCGAGGTGCCGCTGAGCTCGGTCGTGTCCCGCCGGCGAGCGCCGTCTTCCGAAGCGGTCAGATCGGATTCGCGGCCGTAGTACTTCTCCGCTTCGCTTCCGGTGGAGTCGGCGGTGGTGGAAAGACCCGCAGCCTCCGAGGGGGAAGTTTCCTCAGCAGAAGGCGAGACCGGGTCTTCAGGAACGGGCGTGAAGTCTGCCGGAGCGGCCGACGCTGCGGCGACATCGGCAGCCGGTGCAGCAGGCTCTGCTGTTTCCGATGCAGCGGGCGCAACGGGATCTGCTGTCTCCGATGCCGCAGCAGCCGCGGGCTTCGCGGTTTCTGCCTGCGAGTTTTCGCCCGTGGGGGCCAGCGCTTGTGCAGCGTCTGCCGACTGCGACTGCGCACTGCTGGCTGACGGCTGCGAATACGCACCGATGTGTCCTGTACCGGCGTGCGAGCCACGCGCGGCGTCGCTCTGGTTCGGCTCCTGCTGAGCGGGCGCAGATTCAGCGGGTGCGGGCTGAGCGAAACCAGGGTGTGCCGGTCCGCTCTGTGCCTGCACGTGCTGGCCGGAGCCGGGCCACTCTTGGCTCTGCTGGGCAAAACCGGGCTGTGCCGGTCCGCCCTGAACCTGACCGTTCTGAGCAGGGGCACCCGGTACAGGTCCGGGCTGACCGAAACCTGGCTGCACAGCGGGAGCCTGCGCCGGGGCGCGACGCACGGGGCGGGCCTTGGGGTGCGCGGGAACGGATTCGCGGGCGTCGAATTCAGAAGCTCCGAGTGCCGGAATCATGGTGAATGCGGTGACGAACGCCGCCAGTCCGGCGCCAAGCAGACCAATGAACGCACCCCACGACGGAGTGGAAAAGGCAAACAGGTGGATGAACCGCACGAACTGCACTGCCGCACCGGACACAGCCAGGGCCGTGACGAACTGATCCGGGCTGAATGATCCGATGTGCTGCGGGAACGAACGGACAGTCTTGTTGAGAACGCCGATGAGACCGGCAGCGAGGACCGGCAGAACTCCGAGCATCAGAACACCCGAGCCGTTCAGGCTGAACGACCAGAGCCATTCATAGCTGTCCGAGTAGAACGAGTCCGTCCCCCACTTGTACTGAGGCAGGAACATGGAGACGAAAACCAGAAATGCGCCGACGGCCAGAAGGATTTCGCGAAGCCCAAACGCGGAAGGCTGCTTGGGTGCTTGAGGCTGTCCGAACCCTCCGGCGCCACCGGCGGCAGGACCGCTGGCTGCCCCGGGGGCGGATGCGTTCGCTGCTCCGGGCGCTGCACCGGCGGGCGGGTTCTGGCTGAACGCCGGCTGGCTCGCGGCGTATGGCTGTCCCTGGCTGAAGGCCTGCTGGCTTGCAGCCGGGCTCGCCCCGTACGGCTGTCCCTGGCTGAAAGCCTGCTGCGCGGCCTGAGGATCCTGCGGGCTGTTGTAGGGGCCGGGCTGCGAATCACCGCCGGAATAGTGCGGCTGATTGCCGTATGGACTGCTCATGCTCAATGACTCCTTAGTTCGCGGTTGGAGGGCGAGCCTGCAAACCGGGCGGGCCCCGTCAGTGCACAACGGCTATGTTTTCACACGGCGGCATGAACGTGAACTGAACAAGACACAATCTGCCTCTGCAGATCGCGCCGCGAATACATTCACCCCTTTTGCACCGAGTGCTGCCGGCGTTAGTGTGAAGATCACAGCCGCCGCGTGCGCAAAGAAGCTCACGGGGTCGGGACTCACCGACGAAACGAGGATGTTTTGGCAGACGAGAACACACAGAGCCTTTTGCAAGAAGACCGCACCTTCGCTCCCCCGCAGGCATTTGCAGACCAGGCCAACGGAACCGAAGACCTCTACCGGCGCGCAGAAGCCGATCGCCTGGGCTTCTGGGCTGACCAGGCCCGAGAACTCATTTCGTGGCACAAAGAATTCACGGAAGTCCTCGACTGGACCAACCCTCCTTTTGCCAAATGGTTTCAGGACGGCGAACTCAATGTGGCCTACAACTGTGTGGACCGGCACGTGGAAGCCGGCAACGGCGACCGCGTGGCCCTGCACTTCGTGGGCGAACCCGGAGACACCCAGGACATCACGTACGCGGAGCTTTCACGCCGCGTCAACCAGACGGCCAACGCCCTGACAGAACTGGGAGTCAGCCGCGGTGACCGCGTAGCCCTCTACATGCCGATGATCCCCGAGGCAGTCATCTCGATGCTCGCGTGCGCCCGTCTGGGTGCCGCGCACTCAGTGGTGTTCGGCGGTTTCAGCCCCGATGCCCTGCACTCGCGCATCATGGACGCTCAAGCAGAAGTCGTCATCACAGCCGACGGCGGTTACCGCCGCGGCAAGCCAAGCGACCTCAAGGCCACGGTCGACGAAGCCCTGGCCCACGGTGACACCCCTGTCCGTCACGTGCTCGTCGCACAGCGAACCGGCAAAGACGCCCACATGGTCGAAGGCCGCGACCAGTACTTCCACGATGTCGTCGACCGCCAGTCCACCGAACACTCCCCCGAGTTCTTCCCAGCCGAACAGCCGCTGTTCATCCTCTACACCTCGGGAACCACCGGAAAGCCGAAGGGCATCCTCCACACCTCCGGCGGCTACCTGACCCAGGCGGCGTACACCATGAAATACGTGTTCGATGCCAAACCGGAAACCGATGTCTTCTGGTGCACCGCGGACGTCGGCTGGATCACAGGGCACACCTACATCGCCTACGGCCCACTGGCCATGGGCATGACAGAGGTCATCTACGAGGGCACCCCGGACTCTCCGCACCAGGGCCGCTGGTGGGAGATCGTCGAAAAGCACGGTGTCACCCAGCTGTACGCCGCCCCCACCGCCATCCGCACGTTCATGAAATGGGGCGAGGAAATCCCGGCGAAGTACGATCTTTCGTCGCTGCGCCTGCTGGGCTCGGTGGGCGAACCCATCAACCCGGAGGCCTGGATGTGGTACCACCGGGTGATCGGCGGTGAGAATTGCCCGATCGTCGACACGTGGTGGCAGACCGAAAACGGTGCGAACATGATCGCGCCCCTGCCCGGTGTTGTCTCGACCAAGCCCGGATCGGCACAGCGCCCGCTGCCGGGAATCAGCGTCGATGTCGTCGACGACAAAGGTGAGCACATCGGGAAGAACCAGGCCGGCTACCTCGTCATCACAGAACCGTGGCCGTCGATGCTGCGCGGTGTCTACGGCGATGACCAGCGCTACAAGGACACGTACTGGTCGCGGTTCGAGAACATGTACTTCGCCGGTGATGGCGCGCGCTTCGATGACGATGGCGACATTTGGTTCCTCGGCCGCGTCGACGACGTCATGAATGTATCCGGCCACCGCCTGTCGACCGCGGAAATCGAATCGGCTCTGGTGTCGCACGACGCTGTTGCCGAAGCTGCTGTCGTCGGAGCGGACGACCCGACTTCCGGCCAAGCCGTCATGGCCTTTGTCATCACCCGCGGTGATTTTGCTGACGACGAAGGGGCAGAAGAACAGCTGCGGCAGCACGTCGGACGCGAAATCGGGCCGATTGCCAAGCCCAAGCGCATCTACTTTGTTGATGACCTTCCCAAGACCCGTTCGGGCAAGATTGTCCGCCGACTGCTGAAAAACCTCGCCGAGCGCAAAGACGGCGGGGACTCCTCGACGCTGGCCGACGCTTCCGTCATGACGAGCATCCAGGCGGCCGTTGATCGGGCGCACAACTCCTGAGCAGGGCTCATGCACGAGTGCTTCGGGGCGGGCGGGGACTCCTCTGCCCCTCCCGAGGCGCCTGTGAGGGTCATCTCATCCCCACCTATCGTTGGTGCTGATGAACAGTTCCCACTAGTATCGTGACAAAGGCCTGCATTTCTAGGAGGACAACGCCCCATGTCTGATCGTTCCATTGCGCAAATCGTGCGGGACATTTCTGCCGACACGAAGGCTCTGGCAGAAGAAGAAGCCGCACTGGCCAAGCAGGAGATCAAAGAGGGTTCCGTCAAGCTCGGCACCGCCATCGGTCTGACGGTCGTCGGCCTGGGCATCCTCATCATGTCCCTGTTCGTCCTCACCGCGTTCTTCGTCGCGATCTTCCACGACTTCGCCGGATGGGGCTGGTGGGCAAGCACGCTCATCGTGTTCGGCATCTACGTGGTGATCGCCTCGATTCTCATCGCAATTGCGGTACCGCTGCTCAAGAAGGGCAACCCCACGCCGACTCGCGCCATTGACCGCGGCAAGTCGGTCATCGCGGCGGTAAAGACCGCACTGACCAACCCATCGGGTCCGCGCGTGTGAATCTCTGAACCCCAAACACAAGAGGGGCCAGTCCAGACGGACTGGCCCCTCTTGTCGTTTTCGGTTCTTCATGCCCGGGGAGCTCAAACATCCTCCCGAGGTGGATCAGGTGGGTTCACATGTCGATGTGCAGACGATTGGACCGGTCCCACTCCCGCGACCAGCCGAGAGCCTCGAACGCACTGTCGAGAATCCCTGCTGTGAACCCCCAGGACCGCAGAACGCCAGCGTCGAAAACCGGCGAATGCCACCCGGTTTTCGGCACCTCGAACACCCCGCGGTTGTCCGGTGCCACAAGATCGGCCACCGGGACCCGGTACACGGACGACGATTCCGCCTGGTCCACGGCCCGCAGCGACTGCAGACCGTCCCACGAGGCGATCACGGGCGTCACACTGTGCCTGCTGACGGGAACCCACAGCGACGGCCACGTGCCGATGACGTCCACACGACCCGGGTCAACTCCCGTCTCTTCCTGTGCTTCTCGCAGAGCGGCATCAATCGCGGTTGCGTCCTCGGGGTCTTTGCGCCCACCCGGGAACGCCACCTGGCCGGGATGATTGCGCAGAGTTTCGGCCCGTTTGAGCAGCACGACATCGACATCGCCGAAATCCCCCAGCCGGTCCTGTTCGCGCAGACCCGCTTCGGTACGCGGCTGCGTGCCGCGGCCGAACAGCATGAGGACAGCCGCCGGGCGCACAGAATCGTCCTGTTTCGGCCTGCGATGGTGAATCCAGTGATCGGAAATATCCGACTGGGCCAGCCCGCTGAGAGCTTCCACCAGGCGATCATCGCTCACAGCTGCCACCCGCCGTCCGGAACCTGCAGGCCGTAGGCGAGCTTCGCCTCGGCCTCGGCAGGATCAAGCGGACCGGTGCCGAAACTCGGACACAGGCGGGCAATCGGGCACACACCGCAGGCGGGCCCGCGCGCGTGGCAGATGCGCCGGCCCAAGAAGATCAGCCGGTGCGACACCATCGTCAGATCAGACTTCTTGTACAGCGGAAGCAGATCAGCCTCCACCTTGTCGGGATTGTCTTCGGTCGTGAAGCCCAGCCGCCTGGCCAAACGCCCCACGTGAGTGTCAATCGTCAGCCCGGGGGTTGAAAAGGCATTGCCGAGCACCACGTTCGCAGTCTTCACCCCAACCCCGGGAAGGCGAACCAACGCGGCCTGGTCGGCAGGCACCTCGCCCCCGTGGTCCTCGACCAGCTGCTGAGCTAAGGCGATGATGTTCTTCGCCTTCGAGCGGTAGAAGCCCGTGGGCCGGACAATCTCCTCGACGTCTTCCAGGCGAGCCTGCGCAAGCGCCGTTGCATCCGGATAAGCTGCAAAGAGCTCCGGGGTCACCTGATTGACCCGAATATCCGTAGTCTGCGCAGACAGGACCGTCGCAATCAGCAGTTCAAACGCATTGCGAAAATCAAGCTCCGCACGCGCATCGGGAAACACCTTCTGCAGCATCCGGTCGATCTTGCGCGCCCTGCGGACCCTGCCCAACTGAGTTTCCTCGGCAAAGCGACGCTGACTGCGCTCAAGCATGCTCTTCTGCGCCACACACACTCCTTTATCTGCTGGTCAGCATAGAACACGGACCCGTGCCACACCCGGTGAGCATTGCTAGGATTGAGCTGAATCACATTGCGGCAGAAGTTGACTGGGCCGAAGAACCGCGTCCCAACGTCGCAGAACAGCAACCTGGAGGTACAGACGTGGATATCGAAGTAGTCCGCAGCGCGACCCTGTTCGCAGGACTCGATGACGAATCGACGAACGCCCTTGTCAAGTACATGAAGCCGCGCAGCCTGCGCCGTGCCGCCGTCCTCTTCCACGAAGGAGACTCCGGCGACGAGCTCTACATCGTATCCTCCGGCAAGCTCAAGGTCGGCCGCGAATCCGACGACGGCCGCGAAAGCCTCCTGTCGGTCGTCGGCCCCGGCGAAATCATCGGCGAACTCGCGCTCTTCGACCCGGGCCCACGCTCCTCGACCGTCACCGCTGTCAGCCAGACCGAACTGCTCAGCCTCAAGCACGAAGACCTCATGGCCTGGCTGGAAGGCCGCCCGCGGGCCGCAATGAACCTGCTGCGCGCACTCGCCCAGCGTCTGCGCCGCACCAACGAAACCGTCGGCGACCTCGTGTTCTCCGATGTTCCCGGCCGTGTCGCGAAGGCACTCCTGGACCTCAACCGCCGCTTCGGTCGCCCCGCACCGGACGGCAGCCTGGTGCAGCACGACCTCACACAGGAAGAACTCGCCCAGCTTGTCGGCGCATCGCGTGAAACCGTCAACAAGGCTCTGGCTGACTTCGCACAGCGCGGCTGGATCCGCCTGGAAGCACGCGCTGTCGTCATCCTCGACATGGATCGCCTGCACAACCGCGCACACTGATCCACCAGCCGCCGGCTCTGCCGGTGAAGGCTGAAAAGGCCCGCCCAGACAAACTGGGCGGGCCTTCAGTGCCCTCTGGCGCTGCTCAGCCGCGGCAGCTCAGCCATGCTTCTGCACGTATTCCAGCTGGGCGGCCACAATCGTGTTGACGGTCTCCCGCATGTTCTGCGGTGCCGTGGCATACACGGTCCGGCCCACCTTCTCAGTCAGTTCGTGCTCAGGTGAGATTTCGACCCCGGTGAGCTCCGCCTCGTGCTCCTTGAGAGCCGCACGCACTTCGTCCAGCCGCTCGCGGCGGTGGGCAATGTAGTAGTCCAGAACCTCGCCCGGGTCCGTGATGGCGTCCCCGTGAGCTGGCTGGATCTCGGTGACAAGCCCCTCGTCCACCATGCTGCGCAGGCGCGTGAGCGAATCCAGGTACTTTTCGACCGAACCGTCACCGTGCATGATGACGGTTGTTCCGCGCCCCAACACGGTGTCACCGGAGAACAGCACACTGCCGAACAGCACGCTGATCGAATCGAGCGTGTGCCCCGGCGTTGGGATCAGCTGGATGCGGTCGTCCTCTGCTGGACCAAACTCGAGGACCGCGTCGTCTCCGTGCAGATCGTCGTGCACCAGAGCGGGAACGAAGCGCGCGAACCTGCTGTCAACAGCAAAAACAGGTGTCTGCGGCGCCCAGCCGTCGACCGTCTTCAGCAGGTCTGAATGATCCCAGTGGTGGTGGGTGAGCACAATGCCTCGCAGCTCACGGTCCCCCACGAGCTCGCCCAGTTCCTGCAGGTGCGCTTCGAGTTCAGGGCCGGGGTCGATGATGACGGCGGCTGTGTCATCGGCCGTGAACAGCACATAGGAGTTCGTGCCGTCCAGCGTCATGGGGCTGGGGTTGTCTGCTGTGCGGCGAACAAAACGAGGTGCCGCCTGCTGGTCTGGTGTCGTCATTCTTCTTCTGGTGGTTCGCTTTCTGATTCCGACAGCGTTGTCGGATCTTCTTCTTCACTTTCAGTTGTCAGCTGAGACAGTTCGTCAATTGCGTGGTCGGTCTGGTTGTCAATGCTGATGTACCAGTCGCCCTTGTGCTGCAGGACTGTCGGCTGCAGGGGCCTGAGATCGCGAATCTTCAGCATACTTGCGGCCGCGCTTGGGACAGTGCGCAGGGATTCCAGCACGAGGCGCGTTGCCACGCTGATGAACTGGGCTGAGGCGCCTTGGCCCTCTTCCCACACATCGACGGCACCCAGGATTTCCTGTGGGGTCATCCATCCGCCCCACGACTGGTTGATTGATACGAAGTCCACGTGCTGGCCGGGTGGGACCACGCACACGAAGTACACGGTGTCGTAGCGGCGCAGCTGCCACGAGGTGTTGACCCACCGCATCCACGGTTTGAGGAGGTCGGGCCGGAACTCAACGTCACGGCTGCGCAGCACCGCGGGAAAGGACACACGGTGATCGCGCAGCTTCTTCCCCGCGGTGTGGAGGAACTGCGGTTCGATGTCGGTTACTACACGCAGGTCGTGTCCCTCAGCCAAGGTGATGCCCATGTTCTGCAGGGCCAGCCGGCCGGCAGCGGAGAAAAACGCAACAGCGCGGCCGGAACGGTTCAAGCGCAGAGCCCTGGCGCAGCGCTCTGATGTCCAATCGCCCATTGAAAGCTGGCGAGAATCCTCCGGGCGGACCACGCTGAAGGGGAACGAAAACCTGTTGCGGTCACTGACGCCGCGCTGGTCGGCCTGCCGGGTGATGAACACCTCGAGTCCCTTCTCGGTGTCACGCACCAGCACGAGGCTGACCGCCCTGCGCGGATAGTCGGGGTTGGGCTGTGTGTCAGCGGAGCGGAAAAGCTCGATGGTGCGCACCAGTTCGCTGGAGGCGCGAATCAGGCGGGTGGGCCTGTTCGACCCACCCGCCTGAAGACTCGGCGCAGACTTCTGCGCCGGCTGAGCGTCAGTCGCGGACGCGGAAGATGAATTCAATCTCGACGCAGGTGCCCTTGGGCAGGGCGTTGGTGCCCAGTGCCGAGCGTGCGTGCTGACCGGCTTCGCCGAAGATGTCGGCGAGGAAGTCCGATGCGCCGTTGATGACTTCGGGCTGCTGCTTGAAGTCATCGGTGCTGGTCACGAAACCGTTGACCTTGACCACGCGTTCGATCTTGTCGAGGTCGCCGATGACGCTCTTGGCTGCGGCGAGTGCGTTGAGCACCGAGTAGCGGGCGGATTCCTGGGCCTGTTCGACGGTCACGTTGTCGCCGAGGCGGCCGGGGTTGGCAAGTTCGCCGTCGCGGAACGGCAGCTGGCCCGAGGTGAATACGAGGTCACCCGACTTCACTGCGGGCAGGTAGGAGCCGGCGGGCGCTGCGAGCTGCGGCAGCGGGAAGCCGAGTTCATTGAGGCGGTCTTCGATCTTCGACATATCAGCCTTTCGGACGCTTCATGTAGGCAACGAGTCCCCCGTTGCCCTGGGGACCTTCCACTACCTGGACGAGTTCGTAGCCGTCCTCACCCCACAGATCGAGGATCTGTTTGGTGTTGTGGATCATGAGGGGCACGGTGACGTACTCCCACTTCTGCATTTTCTCCCCTTTCGGTGGACGGGTTCAATTGTACGAGCCGCAGGTGCTGCCGGCACGGTGCGCGTCATAGACGCGACGGGCGCGTGTCAGTCGTCATCTTCGTCGCTCTTCGGCTTCTTCGCGCTGTTTCCAACAGGGCCGCCGATGCCCTTGTTGTCCTTGACGATCTTGACCGCCTGGTTCATGTACCTCTGCCACGTGGCACCGGAGTAGGTGGCACCGTAGACACGGCCGCGAACAACGCCCTTGCCGTTCTTGCGCCAGTCGCGCGAACCGTTTGGGTCGCCGGTCCACACGGCTGTCGACATATTGGAGGTGAAGCCCGCAAGCCACGTGGATCCGACCTCGAAGTTGGTGGTACCGGTCTTCGCTCCGGCAGGAGCGCCGATCTTCAACCGCGTGGTGGTACCGCCGTTGAAGGTCTGCGACAGTGCGTAGGCCACGTTCTGAGCAACGTCTTCATCGAGTGCACGGTGGCAGTCGGAGTCCGGGATTTTGACTTTCTTGCCCTCGCCGTCCGTGATCTCCTCGATGGGAGTGGGCTGGCACAGCATGCCGCCGGAGGCAAACACAGAATAGGCGTTTGCCATGTCGATGGGTGCAACCTGCACAATGCCGAGAACCGAGGACGGCAAGAGCGCTTCGACAACACCCAGCTGTTCGTGGACGGTTTCCAGCGACTGACCGTTGCCGTACTTGATGCCAAGAGCTTCGGCAGTCTTCATGATGCCGCACATGTTGAGCTGGTTGGCCATTGCAGCGTAGGCGGTGTTGACCGAGTTCTTCGTGGCCGCCAGTGCGGTCATCTTCTGGGTTACGCGGGAGTCACCGGCGTTGTTCGGCGACCAGTTGGAGCCGTAGCTGTCACAGCCGTCATACCGCCATGAGCCCGCCGAGAAGGTGCGCTTTGTGGCGTCGACAGAGCCGTTGAGGCTGTGGCCTTCTTTCAGCCATTCAGCCAACACGAAGGGCTTCCACGTTGAGCCCACCTGGAAGCCGTTTGCTCCGTTGTAGGCCTTCTGCACGTTGTAGTTGATCGCGGTGTCTTTGTTCTTCTTGCCCTCCGTGACGGAGTAGTTGCGGTTCTGCGTCATGGCAAGGACTTTCCCGGTGCCCGGTTCGACCGTCACGATCGAATGGCCTGCACCCGAAGGATCGCCGATTGGAACGCGCTTCTTGACCTCCTTGAAAGCGGCTTTCTGCAGCTTGGGGTTGATGGTCGTCTTGATGGTCAGACCACCGCGCTGCAGGAGGTTGCGCCGTTCGTCCTTGGTCTTGCCGAAGGCCTCGTTGTTTTCAATATAGGCCTGCACGTAGTCGCAGAAGAAGCCCATGTCGCCTGCACCCATGCAGCCGTTAGACATCTTGGTCACCTTGAGGTCAAGGCCCGAATTCTTGGCTTTTTCGTATTCTTCGTCAGAGATTTTGCCCAGCTGGTGCATGCGGGCAAGCACCACGTTGCGACGATCCAGCGCGTTTTCCGGGAAACGTTCGGGGTTGTATGCGCTTGGGTTCTTCACAATGCCGGCCAGGGTTGCGGCCTGAGCGTAGTTGAGTTTGGAAGCCGGAATCGACCAGTAGTGCTGCGCAGCCGCTTCGACACCGTAGACATTCGGGGAGCCCGAATAGTTGTTGATGTTCATGTAGCGGTTGAGGATCTCTTTTTTGTCGTACTTCTTTTCAACCGCCACTGCTAGCTTCGCTTCGCGGAGCTTACGGGCGTAGCCCGCCATACCGGAAGCTTCTTTGGCCGCCTGTACGCCTTCTTCGTCAGCATCCGCGTGCGCGTTTTCTGCCAGCACGTTCTTCACGTACTGCTGGGTCAGCGTCGATCCGCCCTGTTTGGAGGAGGACACGAGGTTGTGCACGAGAGCACGGCCGATGCCCTGGAAGTCGACACCGCCGTGTTCGAAGAAACGGTAGTCCTCGATGGCCACCGTGGCTTCCTGCATGGGCTCAGAGATCTTGTCCAGCGGAACTTCTTTGCGGTTGAGCCAGTAGAAGCTCGCAATCTGCTTGCCGTCGGCATCGAGCATGCGCGACTGTTCGGCCAACGGCCTTTCGTCGAGCTGCGCGGGCAGGGCGTTGAACACCTTGAGAGCGTTATTCGCACCGATGGATGCCACACCCACGGATGGGATCGCAAGACCTGCACCGACGATTCCGGCAACGACACTGACGGCAATGAACTGCATCCATGCCGTAAAAGTCGATGCCGCAGACGCTGATTCTGAAGACACCATGCCCAATATCGTACAGGCGACCCCTGACACGGGCACTCAATACAGGGCCCCGGCCGGGCCGGTCAGCGGCTGATGAGTTCCAGGACCGACACCTCGGGCCTGCAGAACAAGCGGATCGGCGCCATCGGCGCCACCCCGACCCCAGCGGTGACGTTGACAAGCGCCCCGCCTCGGCGGAACAGACCGCGGGCTTCGTCGCGCGGACGGTCGCAGTTGGTGGCCGGCGCACCGTAGAACGGCACTCGAATCTGCCCGCCGTGCGTGTGACCGGCCGCAATCAGCTGCGCCCCAGCACCCGCAAGACGATCGAGCACACGCGAGTACGGAGCGTGCGTCACCCCGATCTTCACTTCTGAACCGTCCGGAAAAGCGGGAGCTTCGGGCGCATCGGCTTTCATGTGCGCATCACCCAAACCTGACAGACCGATCCGCGTTCCCTTGATGGTGATGACAGCGCTCCGATTGTCCAGCTGTGTCCAGCCGCGCTGCTCAAAGGCATCAATAAGCCCGCGAGCGTCGAGATCCGGCGGATTGCTGTGGGCCTTTGCTACATTCGACGGGCCCAGAAGATAGCGGGCCGGATTTTTGATCTTCGGCGCCCAGAAGTCATTCGAACCGAGAACAAATGCGCCTGGGATGTCCAACAGCTCATCAAGGCTGTCAAGCACGATCGACTTGGTCGAACCGCCGTAGTTATCGCCGGTGTTGAGGACGAAATCCGGCTGCAGACGGGCTGCCAGACTGCGCACCCAACGCGGCTTGCGTCGCTGCCACGCCGTCTGGTGAAGGTCCGATATGTGCAGAATCCGCACGGGTTCACGGCCCGGCGGCAGCACCGGGATTCGTTCGCGGCGGACAGCGAACATGTTCGGTTCGACCAGCACACCGTAGGCGGCGGTCGCCGCGGCAGCAGCGCTCAGCCCCAGTGCCGCACGGCGGAGAGGACGGGCAGCAGAACGTGTCATAGTGCCGAAGTCTAGTCGGCCGCGGGGACGTCCCGCCCTTCCGCAAGGTGGGGGTGCTTGTCGAGGTCGCCCAGACGGCGGTTGCGCGCCTCGAGCTGGTGTTTGGTGCGGTATCCGCCGATCATCCGGGCGATGATGTAGAAGAGGAAGCTGATAGTCGTCACGAACGGGCTGATGGGCACGACCGGAGATCCGAGTGCGATGAGGATCCCGCCGACCGATGACGTCACGGCGAAGACAACCGACAGGATCGGCACGACAATCGGGTGGGAGGACAGCTGCATGGCGGCCGCCGCCGGGGTCACCAGCAGGGCCATGACCAGCAGAACGCCGACCACCTGCACAGACAGTGCAACCGCCAGGCCGAGCGTCACCATGAACACGACAGTGAGAGTGCCGGTGGGAACGCCTTTTGCCTTGGCGATCTCAGGATCGACAGATGCGAACTGCAGGGGTCGCCAGATGACGAAGATGACAGCCAGAACAACAACTGCGCACACCATGAGCAGTTTGGTCTGGTTGGGACTGATGGCGACGATCTGTCCGGTCAGCAAGCCGAATTTATTGGCTGAGCGCCCGTCGTAGAGCGCAAGGAACAGGATTCCCAAGCCGATGCCGAAGGGCATGAGCACGCCGATCATCGAGTTCGCCTCTGAGGACCGAATGCTGCCGATGCCGATGATGAATGCCACCACCAGCGAACCGATGATCGAGCCGTACACCACGTCGTAGCCGATGAACAGCGCGAAGGCGGCTCCAGCAAAAGACAGTTCGGCGATGCCGTGCACGGCCAGGGCGATGTCGCGCATTTTGACGAAAACCGAGACGACACCGCCGACAACGCCCAAAAGGGCTGCCGCGATGATCGAATTCGACAGCAGCGACAGCAGTTCGCCGTAGTCTTCGAATGTGAACACACCGTTCACAGTCCAGCCTCCTCGGGGTGGTGATGGTCGGCTTCCGTGCCGACCACAACCAGCTGGCCGCCGACGGTCACCACCTCGATCTTGGTGCCGAAAAGTGAGCTGAGAGCCTCGGAGGTCAGCACCTCGTCCGGGGTGCCCACCAGGAAATGGCCACCGGCAATGTACAGAACCCGGTCCACGTACTTCAGAATTGGGTTGATTTCGTGGGTGACGAACAGAATCGCCATGTTCCGTTCGCGCCGTTTTTCATCCAGCAGCCGGGCAACCAGGTGCTGGTGGTTGATGTCGAGACTCAGCAGCGGCTCATCGCACAGCAGCAGCTTGGGGTTACTGGCCAGTGCCTGGGCCAGCCGCAGACGCTGCAGTTCACCGCCGGAGAGGATGCCGACGGGACTGTCGGCGAAATCAGTCGCCCCGACCTGAGCGAGGAGCTCATCAACCCGCCGCTCCTTTTTGCGGTTGGGCAAGCCGAAGCCGAAACGGTGCCCGTCGATTCCAAAGCGGACGAGGTCGCGAGCCCGCAGCGGGGTGTCACGGTCGACACCCCGCTGCTGGGGCACGTAGCCCACATCCGCGTCACCGCGGTAAGCCGCGTGGCCGTTGACTTCGACGGTCCCCTCATACAGTCGGTACTGCCCCAGCAGGGTTTTCAGCAGCGAGGTTTTACCCGTGCCATTGGGGCCGAGCACGGCAATGAATTCTCCGGGCTCAACGTCAATGGACAGGTGATGCCACAGCACCCTTTCGCCGAAGCGAAGCTGGCCGTCAGTGATCGACAGTGCGGGACTGGAAATGAGGGAACACGTCCTTTCGGAGGGCTGGGTCTGATCAGCCTTTAAGGGCCTTTTCCACGTCGTCGATGTGCGATCCCATCCAGTCGACGTAGGTTTCGCCCTCGTTGAGGGTTTCGGGCAGTTCGACAACCGGCACGCCAGCATCGTCAGCGGACTTGCGCAGGGTTTCAGCCTGCTCGTTCACTGCCTGCGGATTGAAGCCGAGGACAGCGACCTCCTTGTTCTTGACCTGGTCCTGGGCCTGCTTGAGAACCACGGGTGCTGCGTCCGAACCTGCTTCAACTGCCGACAGGAACTTCTGCGGAGTGATGGTTTCCAGACCGAGGTCTTCGAACAGCCACAGTGCAACCGGTTCGGTTGCCGCGCTCTTCTTGCCTTCACCGGTCTTTTTGACCTCATCAGCTTTCTTCATGAGACCGTCGAGCTCACCCTGAAGCTTATCGGCATTCTCTTCGTAAGCAGCTTTGTTGTCCGGATCTTCTTCAGACAGAGTTTCTTCGATTGAGTCGACGACGTTCTTCATAGCGCTGACGGAGTACCAGATGTGCTCGTTGAACGCGCCGCGGTCATGACCGTGTTCGTGGTCGTGGCCCTCTTCACCGTGGTCATGGTCGTGCCCGTGGCCTTCTTCGCCATGGTCGTGGTCGTGCGGTTCGTTCGCGGAGTTTTCCTCTGCTCCCGGCAGCTCCGAGACCTCAACGCCGTTGACGACCTTCGGGTCTTTGTCCGCTGCTTCAAGCAGGGTGGTCATGAACGCGTCGTAGCCGCCGCCGTTGACGATGACAACATCGGCTTTCGACAGTTTGAGCTGGTCATTCGACGTCGCTTCGTAGTCGTGCGGGTCCTTTGATGCATCCGAAATGATCGGCTCGACGTCAGCAGCGTCACCGGCAACCTGAGACGCGAGGTCGGCGTAGACATTCGTCGAGGTGACAACCTTGAGCTTGTCACCCGAATCCGTCGATTCGGCGTCACCAGTTCCGCAGCCGGCAAGAACCAGACCCGCAGCAGCGGCAATGGCCGCAATGCGCACAGACTTCATGAGCGTGCAACTCCTTTGAATAGAAGGCAAATGACCTCAATGTAGGTTTCGCACTCGAACATCTACCAATAGACATATGCGCACGCGGGCATGCAAAAGCAGGGTGGGTGCGGCCATTTCAACCGCACCCACCCGCTGTGAACTCAGGCGACTGTGCGCGTCAGCGATCCAGCAGAGCTGCCAGCTGAACCGTGTTCAGAGCAGCGCCCTTGCGCAGGTTGTCGTTCGACACGAACAGAACCAGGCCCTTGCCCGCCGGCGCGGACTGGTCAGCTCGGATGCGGCCGACAAACGACGGGTTGCGGCCCGCGGCCTTCAGCGGTGTGGGAATGTCCGCCAGTTCAACACCGGCGGCTTCTGCAAGGATTTCCTCGGCGCGCTGCGGTGTGATGTCGTTTTCGAACTCCACGTGGATTGCCAGCGAGTGGCCGGAGAACACCGGCACACGCACGCAGGTGCCGGCGACAAGCAGTTCGGGCAGACCCAGAATCTTGCGGGATTCGTTGCGCAGCTTCTGCTCTTCGTCGGTTTCACCCGAACCGTCATCCACGAGCGAACCCGCCATCGGCAGAACGTTGAACGCAATCGGGTCGGTGTACACCTTCGGCTCCGGGAAGCGCGCGGCAGAACCGTCTCGCACAAGCTGCTTGGAGTCGGGAAGAACATCTTCAGCCTGACCGTAGAGCTCGTTGACACCGGCCAGTCCGGAACCCGAGACCGCCTGATAGGTGGCGACCTTCAGGCGCACAAGCCCCGCCTCGTCGTGGAGGGGTTTGAGGACCGGCATGGCAGCCATCGTCGTGCAGTTGGGGTTGGCAACAATCCCCTTGGGGATCGAGTCGAGGGCTTCCGGATTGACTTCCGAAACCACAAGCGGCACTTGGTCGTCACCGCGGAACGCCGATGAATTGTCAATCACGGTCACACCGGCCGCGGCAAAGCGCTCGGCCTGTGCCCGCGAAGTCGCTCCACCCGCGGAGAAAAGCGCCACGTCCAGTCCCGCGGGGTCAGCTTCGGCGGCGTCCTCTACAACAATCTGCTCGCCGCGGAACGGCAGAGTTGTGCCTGCCGAACGGGCCGAGGCGAAGAAGCGAACGCTCGCGATTTCGAAGCCGGGTTCGGTTTCGAGAATGTCGCGGATGACCTCGCCAACCTGGCCGGTAGCCCCGACAATGCCGACATTAAGGCTCATCGTCCTGTACCTCCGTAGACAATTGCTTCGCTTTCAGATCCGTCGAGATCGTATGCGGTGTGTGCGGCGCGCACGGCGTCGTCGAGGGCGTCTGCGCGGGTCACCACGCTGATGCGGATTTCTGACGTCGAAATCATTTCGATGTTGACCTTGGCGTCTTTGAGCGCTTCGAACAGCGTTGCTGTCACACCGGGGTGTGAGCGCATGCCGGCGCCGACCACGGAGAGCTTGCCGATCTGGTCGTCATATCGCAGATCTTCAAAGCCGACGTTGTCGCGCTGCGCTTCGAGGGCCTTCATAGCCTTGGCCCCGTCCGACATGGGGAGGGTGAAGGAAATGTCGGTCCGGCCGTTCTTCGTGGTCGAGATGTTCTGCACGATCATGTCGATGTTGATCTCTTCGCTGGCCACGATCCGGAAGATCTCCGAGGCCTTGCCCGGAATATCCGGGACGCCGACCACGGTCAGCTTGGCTTCGGAGCGGTCGTGCGCAACACCGGAGATGATGGCCTGTTCCATGGCTTCCTTCTTTACGTCGTCTGCGAATTCGGGTGGTACGGGTTCGTCTGTCACCCAGGTGCCCGGGTGGGGGCTGAAGCTGGAGCGCACGTGAATCGGCACTCCGTAGCGGCGTGCGTATTCAACGGCGCGCAGGTGGAGGATTTTGGCCCCGCTGGCGGCCAGTTCGAGCATTTCGGCGTAGGAAATGGTGCCGATCTGGCTGGCGGTGGGGACGATTCGCGGGTCTGCGGTGAAGACACCGTCAACGTCGGAGAAGATTTCACACACGTCAGCGCCCAGTGCCGCCGCGAGTGCCACCGCCGTGGTGTCAGACCCGCCGCGGCCCAGCGTGGTGATGTTCTTGGTGTTCTGGGAAACACCCTGGAAGCCCGCGACGATCGCAATGTTGCCTTTGTCGATGGCTTCCTGGATGCGGCCGGGGGTGACGTCGATGATGCGTGCGCGCCCGAATGCTTCGTCGGTGATGACACCGGCCTGGGAGCCGGTGAACGACTGCGCGGAGTAGCCCAAGTTTGCGATTGCCATGGCGAGCACAGCCATGGAGATGCGCTCTCCCGCGGTCAGCAGCATGTCGAGTTCACGGGCCGGCGGCAGCGGCGAGACTTCTTTTGCGAGGTCGATGAGGTCGTCTGTCGAATCGCCCATTGCGGATACGACGACTACGACGTCGTGGCCGGCTTTGCGGTATTCGACAATCCGTTTGGCAACGCGCTTGACGCCGTCGGCGTCAGCTACGGAGGACCCGCCGAATTTCTGGACGACTAGGCTCACTTCACACACTTTCTCCCGGCAGCGCTGTTTACCGCTGATCAGTTTAGAGGACGGCGTTCAGCTGACTTTTGTGCGGCCTTGGAACGCTCTTCCCAATGTGACTTCGTCAGCGTATTCGAGATCACCGCCCACTGGCAGGCCGGAGGCCAATTTTGAGACGGTGACGCCGATTGAGGACAGCAGGCGGATGAGGTACGTGGCTGTTGCTTCGCCTTCGAGGTTGGGGTCGGTGGCGAGAATGCACTCTTGGACGTCGTCGCTCTGCAGTCTGGGCAGAAGTTCGCGGATCCGCAGGTCGTCGGGCCCGATGCCGGACATGGGATCGATTGCGCCGCCGAGAACGTGGTACAGCCCGCGGTATTCGCGTGTCCGTTCGAGTGCGACAACATCTTTGGGTTCTTCCACAACGCAGATGAGGCTGCTGTCGCGGCGCGGATCAGAGCAGATGGAGCACAGTTCGCCTTCTGCCACGTTGCCGCACTGGTCGCAGAAGCGGACGTGTGTTTTGACGTTTGTGAGAGCGCTGATGAGCGAATCAACGTCTTCGCGCGGTGACTGCATGACGTAGAAAGCCAGCCGCTGTGCGGATTTGGGGCCAATGCCGGGCAGCTTGCCGAACTCTTCAACAAGGTCGGCAAGTGCGCCTTCGTAAACACTCATTCGGTGATCTCTTCGAGGATGACTCCGCCCAGCAGGCGCTGGACGACGGGAATGCCGACTTCTGGGGATTCAGACACATCGAGGTCTTCGTCGACGTTGAAGTCGGGGTAATCGGATTCTGCGGCCTCACCCCAGCCGTCAGCCGTTGGGGTTTGGCCGGTGTCCTGCCAGCTGTTAGCGGGGTCGACGTGAGCCGGTTGATCCACGCTGTCGGGCCGGCCCATGTTGCCCACGTAGGCGTACGGGTTTTCCCGCTGCTGCGGGGCCTGTTCCTGCACTGTCGATGTGGGTGGGCCTGCGAAGATGTCTTCGTCGGCGTAGGCGCCGATGAAGTCGTAGTCGTCAGCCGCTGAGCTTTCCTCCGCGGGCTGGCGTTCTTCCGCGGGGCTGTCCTGCTGTTCTGGTGTGTCGTCGATGTCGGCTGGCGGCGGCACGACGACCGCCGGGGCTTCGACGGCACCATCGCCCCAGGACGTGCCGGCGTCTTCCGGCTCAGCGTCCCAGCTGTCTGACGAAGTGGGCTCAGACTCCGCTTCCCAGTTGCCAGCCGAGGAGTAGTCGGCTTCCGCTGCCCCATCGCGGGCAGGCTCCGGTTCTGCCGTTTCGTTGCCCGCCGGGGCAGGGTCAGGTTCTGGTTCCGGCGCGGGCTCACCGTAATCGACGGCCGGCTGATCGCCCTCCTGGTCGTCGTCTTCGGAGGTTTGCTGCCAGTACTGTTCGCGGTCGGGGACTTCCTGGTCCATAGCCTGCTGACCGACGACCGCCTGGATCTGTGCTTCTGTTGGCCGGCTGGGCGGCCGGGTTTCGCGGCTCCCGCTTTCCCGAGGCGCCTGCTGGTGGTGCTGGCCGCTGGGGTTTTCGTGGGTTGAGGGCGATTGGTACCCGGATGCGGGTGCGTCCATGCGCAGGTTGACGTGTTCGCCCACCTGCCCGATGTCGACTTTCACCGTCAGTCCGAGGACTTCGCTGACGGCGGCTTCGAGGGCCTGCGGATTGGATCCGCGCGTGAACGCACCGACCGCACCTTGGTTGTTAAAGGCCAGGAGCAGTCGGCCGTCCTGCAGATCTTGCGGCACGGCGTTGCCCGCCAGTACTGCGCGGGCCAGTTTGGCGCTGCGGCCGACCACGTCGAGAATTGCCTGCCACGAACGGCGGATGGCGTCGATGTCCTGCCCCGCGGGGCTTGCTGCCGTCTGCGGTTGAGCAGGCTGTTCGGCAGTCGGCGGCGCCGAGGCCGGAACAGCTGCTCGCTGCGGCTCACTGGGCTGCGGCTTGCGGTTCTGCTGCTGGCCCTGTGGCGCTTCTGCGGCCGCCGCTGCCTGCGGTTCCGGCTGTTCGCCGCGCTGTTCACTGCGGGTGCCGCCGTCACGCTGTGGCACCGGTGAGGATTCCTGTGCTGGAGCCGCCTGTGGAGCCGATTCCTTCTGGCTTTCCTGCTGCGGTTCGGACTGTCCGGAGGCGAGCGCTTCAGCTTGCGAAGCGACATCGGCGAGATCGTCGAGATCATCCCAGGAGTCACGCGACTCCTGCTGAGCCGAGGATGTCGGCTGGCCGGAGCGACTTCCCTGCTGGACAGCGTTCTGCGAAGCAGGCGTACTCTGCTGTCCAGCCTGCTGGCTGCCGGCTTCCGTTTGTTCGGCGCTCGGCTGTTCGACTGCCGGCATAGCGGCTTGTCCAGCCGTCGCCTGGGGCATACCCGGAACGGCTCCGGATGCCTGCATGCCCACCCGTCGTTCCATGCGTTCGACACGGGACAGCACGGAGCTGCGCGCGCCGTCCATGGCCGGCAGCAGGATGCGCGCGCAGATGAGTTCGAGCTGCAGGCGCGGTGATGTCGCTCCGGTCATTTCTGAAAGACCGGCATTGAGGAGGTCGCCGGCGCGGGACAGTTCTGCCGGGCCGAGGGTCTGTGACTGCTGGACGAGCCGTTCCAGGAGGTCTTCGGGAGCCTGCGGCAGGAAGGCGCGAGCGTTCTGCGGGGAGGTGCTGATCACCAGGAGGTCGCGAATGCGCTCCAGGAGGTCTTCAACAAAACGGCGGGGGTCCTGCCCGGATTCGATAACCCGATCGACCACGCGATAGACAGCCGCACCGTCGCCCGCCGAGAAGGCATCGACGATGTCACCCAACAGCGAATCAGGCGTGTAGCCCAGAAGAGCCGTGGCCCGTCCGTAGTCGATTCCATCTGGCCCTGACCCTGCGATCAGCTGATCGAGAACGGACAGGGAGTCACGCACTGAACCGCCGCCGGCGCGGACAACAAGCGGCAGCACACCCTTGCCCACCGGCACACCTTCCTGCTGGCACAGGTGATCCAGGTACGAGGTCATGGTGTCCGGCGGCACCAGGCGGAACGGGTAGTGGTGCGTGCGCGAGCGAATAGTGCCGATGACCTTTTCGGGTTCGGTCGTGGCGAAGATGAATTTGACGTGCTCCGGAGGTTCTTCCACCAGTTTGAGCAGCGCGTTGAAGCCCTGCGGGGTGACCATGTGGGCTTCGTCGAGGATGAACACCTTGTAGCGGTCTCGAGCCGGCGCGTAGACAGCGCGTTCACGCAGGTCACGCGCATCGTCAACACCGGAGTTCGAAGCGGCGTCGATTTCCACGACGTCCAGCGATCCCGGACCGCCAGTGGCGAGATCGCGGCAGCTGGCACACTCACCGCACGGCGTGGGCGTGGGGCCTTCCGCGCAGTTGAGACAGCGTGCCAAGATACGCGCGCTGGTGGTTTTGCCGCAGCCGCGTGGGCCGGAGAACAGGTACGCGTGGTTGACCCGACCACCGGCCAAAGCGGCCTTGAGCGGGTCGGTCACGTGTTCCTGCCCGATCACCTGGTCGAAGGTGTCGGGGCGATAGCGACGATACAGAGCTGTTGACACGTCTACAGCCTACTGGGAGGCACTGACATGAGATCTGCGCCAGGCCCCATTCAGATCTTCTCCGAGCGCACCTCGACCTGAGCCTGCTCCTGTCGCCCAAGCGCATAGAGCACAATTTCAGAGGGCTTGCCGGAGACGACTTTCGACTTGACGTCGGTCTTGCCGAACGAGAACTCCCCAATTCCCGGGGCAATGAACTTCACTGCCGTTTCCGGCCGCCACGGGGGAAGGCGCACCATGGTCGGCAGCGCCGACCACAGCTGCTGTTCGAGTTCGGGCAGGATGTTGCGGCGGGTCCACCCGCGGCGAGCCCGGCGCACATCTTCTACGTGCACGTAGAACTCGACTGTGTTCGCAAGGATTTCACCTGGACCCCAGCCGACCGGAGACAGCACCCCGGGGCCTTCTGCGACCATCCCGACCAGCTGCTTCCAGTCGAGTTCGCTGAGTTCGCGCCGGCGCTGCTCAGAGCGCTTGCTCAGGAACGGAATTTTGGCGGTCGTCTCGGTCGCTTCGCCCGCCATGGCGGACGGGTAGCGGTCGCGGATGACGATGTGGACGGCAAGATCGCGCGTGCTCCAGCCGTCACAGAGAGTAGGGGCATCTGGGCCGACTTCGCGGAGAAGAGCCGCGAGCGTGAGCCTCTCGGAACGGGCGAAATTCGTCATGTGTCCCAGCCTAGTCACACAGTGCGGATTTGGATACGCCCAAAGACGCAGAAGCTCCATTCAAAAGCGGCGCATCACCTAAGCACTCTGTCTTTCCAAGCCCGGAAGAATTCCCCCACCCGACTGAGCGACCGGTAGTCGGCCAGTTCATCTGCCCGGGTCGGCCCATCGGTGATGATAACCACCGGCCTGCCCTCTTTAGCCGCCTGGCGCACAAAGCGCAGGCCGGACATCACAGCCAGGGATGTGCCGGCCGCTATTAGGCCCGGCGCCGCTGCGGCCGCGGCAGTGGCATCCAGGGAGCGCTCCTTGGGCACTGTTTCGCCGAAGAACACCACATCGGGTTTGAGCAGACCTCCGCAAGCGGGACAGTCGATCATGCGAAAGTCGGCGGTGTCCCTCAGCGGAACATCGCCATCGGGAGCTATCTCAATCATGTCGATGACTTCCCTGTGATCGCGCAGGAAGGCCGCGTTTTCCTCATCGAGCCTCTGCTGCACCCATTCGCGGTCGTACATCGCCCGGCAGTCCAGGCACACAACGCGATCCAAGCGGCCATGGAGATCGAGAACTCCCCGCGAACCTGCCTTTTGGTGCAGGCCATCGACGTTCTGTGTAAGGAGTGCCGCCGGGGAAAGCTGAGCCAACGACAAATGCGCTTCATTGGGCTGGGCATCACGCATGAAGGACCACCCCATCCAGGATCGCGCCCAGTAGTGGGTGTGGTTTTCCCGGGATGCGGTCAGCTGCTGAAACGTCATGGGACGACGATTGACCGACGATGGGCCTCGATAGTCCGGCAGCCCCGAATCCGTGCTGAACCCGGCTCCAGTGAGAACGGCCCAGTCGCGAACCGGCCGGGAGCACAGCACGTCGAGGATCTCTTCGTCCGTGTGGCTGGGTTCCGGGCGGACGATCCCGCGCAGCGGGTCGCGAATAATGCTCATGTGGCTCCTTGCGGCGATACAGTGGCCGTATGGCTACCGTACTCTTGGTCCACCACTCCCCCACCGACACGGTCACACCACTTGCCGAGGCGGCACGGGCGGGCATATGCATGCCAGAGCTGGAAGGCGTTGAACTCATTGAGCGTCAGGCTCTCGAGGCGACCGTTGACGATGTTCTTGCCGCTGACGCCTACGTGCTGGGCACCACCGCGAACTTCGGCTACATTTCCGGCGCGCTCAAGCACTTCTTCGACACCGTGTATGACGATGTGCGCGAACCCACCAAGGGCCGCCCCTTCACGTACTGGATCCGCGGCGGATTCGACACGACCGGCGCTGAAAGGGCAATGGAGCAGATCACCACTGGCCTGGGATGGAAGCTCGCAGCGCCCGCGGTTGTCTTCACCGGCGACGTCACCGACGAGCGCAGAGAACAACTGACAGAGGCCGCGGCAACTGTCGCCGCATCAGTCATGGGCTGAGCCACGGGCAAACCAAAGGGCGACTGCGGTGGATAACCGCAGTCGCCCTTTGGTTTGCCGGACAGGTCCGGACTTACCGGACCGTTCCGAACGAAGTCACTTGTTGAACTTGTCCTTGACTTCGTTCACCTTGTCCTTGGCGTTGTCGATGTCGTCCTGGTGTTCGTTGACGGTGTCCTTCGCGTCGTTGAACTTGTCCTTGGCGTCGTTGAACTTATCTCCGAGTCCCATTGTTCAGACTCCTTTCGTATCGACTACTCTTCCACACTTTCGCATCTGCCCCCGGCCTGTAAAGCTCAGCAGGTGAACTTCAGCTGAGAAGACCCCGATAAACTGACCTGCACAGAAGCCCCGTAGAAAGGCACTTGTGACCACGAATCCCGCGGAGCGTCCGCAGCTGCGCCAGGAGGACCAGCTGTGGATCACCTCTGAAATCAATCAGCCCAGCTGGAACTTCATCAGCGGCTTCGGTTTTTTCTTCTTCTCCGCCGGTCTTGTCTACACGGTCCTGACCTCGCCGCTTTCGGGCCCTGCCAAGACGATTTCGGCGCTCGCGTCGCTGCTGATCGTTGTGCCTGGCATTTACTTCATCAAAATCGGCCTGGCGCGGATCATTCCTCTGCGTCGCCTGCGCAAGGCCGTGACGCCGATTGCCCATCTGGATGTCGATGCTGTGCACGGGCACAATCCCGATGTCCTCATCGTCGAACTTTCCAACGCACACTCATATCTGATCACCGGTCCCGCCGTTAACTATTTGGCACACACAAATGTGCTGCACGGTTCCCAGCGCCCGGACGATCTTTCATTCGATTTCTTCTCGACCCCGCCCACATCCGACGACGCAGCGGCTTCGCCCGTGCGCATGCTCATCGCCGATCGCGGTTCCGCTGTGGGCAACGCGGAGTGGTACGCCGAGGCCTGATCCCGGCCCGCCCCAAATGACGAGGTGCCGCTCACCTTCGCAGGTGAGCGGCACCTCGTGATCTAGGCGGTAATGAACACCGCGGCTGTGTTCAGCCGGTCAGTTCTTGAAGTTGTCGGCGACGTCCTTGATGTCGCCCTTAACCTGGTCAACCTTGGCCTTGCCCTGGTCGCCCTTGCCTTCGGTTTTGAGTTCGCTGTCGTCAGATGCAGCGCCGACAGCCTCCTTGGCACGGCCCTTGAGTTCTTCAGCCTTGCTCTTGATGTCGTCTCCGAGACCCATAGTCTTCTCCTTGAGCTGTCAGCGGCGCCGAGGATACGGCACCTGGTACTTTCCACCTTTTCGCACAAGCGGTCGGCTTTCAAGCGATGTCGCTGGATGCGGCGGTACGCCAAGGCTTTTCCCAGGCTGTGGCCAAACACGCCAGATTTGCGCGGTAATGCAGATTCACGCGTTAATGCGCTGCAACAACGCGTGACTCGGCATTAAAGCGTGAATCTGCACCAGAGGCGGGGCACTGCCTCGGGCGCGGAATACCCGCCTGGGCTGCGCCGTTGTGCCAGATGTGGTGAACGCACCCAATGGAAGGAGCACCATGGCCCTGTCCGATAAGAAAGTTGCATTCCTGCTCACGCGCGGCGTCGAGCAGATCGAACTCACCAGCCCGCGTAAGGCGCTTGACGAAGCCGGCGCCCAGACATTCATCGTGTCCCCCAGCGAGGGAACTCTGCAGGCAATGGAAGGCGACTGGGAGCACGCCGAGGTCTTCGACGTCGACGTCCCGGTCGCGGATGCCAATGCCGATGACTACGACATGCTCGTACTGCCCGGCGGCACGCTCAACGCCGACTCACTGCGCCTTGATGCAGATGCAAGCAAACTCGTTGAGGCGTTCTTCGCAGCCGACAAGCCTGTCGCTGCGATCTGCCACGCTCCCTGGATCCTTGCCCAGACTGGTCTGGCCAAGGGACGCAAGCTGACCTCGTACGAATCGATCAAGGTCGACATGCAGAACGCTGGGGCAGCCTGGGAGGACTCCGAACTCGTCGTCGACGGCAACCTCATCACCTCTCGCAACCCCGGTGATCTGGAGGTCTTCAACGCCGCACTCATCGAGGCCCTCTCGAAGTGACGTTCAGCTACTGACCAGCCATGGTTCAGGACTGCAGGCGGCTGCGGTGGACGAGAGTGAGCACAGCGATCGTGTCACGGTCAGCATCAAGCCGGTGGGTCTCCTGTGGGATGTCCGCGGTCTCACCGGAGTCGAGGGCGATCGTCTCACCGGATGCGCCGGTCAGGGTGGCGGCTCCGCGGTGGATTGTGATGACCGCCTCACCGGGGTTGGGGTGGTCGGACAGCTGCGCGCCCGCGCGCATCGCGATGAGCATGCGCACGATTGCGGCATTGTCCGAGGGGATCCGTTTGGTCGCCAGCTTCGTCGGTTCGTCGGCGGCGCGTTCGAGCAGCTCGTTGCCGACGTCGATGATCGAGAAGGACATGCCCATGAGTCTAGAAGAGTCCAGGCCCTCCCCTAGGGTGGTGTCATGCCGATCGCACAGTGCATGTCAGCCGACGATCATCAAGCACTGCCAGGAAGCCGGCTGCCGTTTTGGGATCATCGGTTGAGCATGCTGGTCAGCTGACGGCAGCGGCGCCGACTGGACGTAGACTACGGCCATGCGTTCTGCCGCTCTAACTGCCCGGCTTGTCATCCCTGCCATCTGGCTGGGCCTCATCATCGCCATCGACCTCATTGAGGCGCCGCTGAAGTTCCAAGCCCCCGGCATCACGATCCCGCTGGGGCTGGGCATCGGACGGCTTGTGTTCACTGCGATGAACATCGCCGAAGGCGTGCTCGCGCTCATCCTCATTGCAGCCGTCGTCACGACCCGGCACATCCGCCCGGCCTGGACACTGCTGGCGACGATCGCCGGACTGCTGATCGTCAAGGTCGCACTCGTGCGCCCGCTCTTGAATGCGCGCACCGAAGCCGTGCTCGCCGGCACTGCAGAAGCGGGCAGTTCAGTGCATGTCATCTACATAGCCCTCGACGCGGCACTGTTCTTTGTGCTCGCCGCCTTCACCTGGGTACAAGCTCGAGCACTCATCGCACCTGCCGCCGCAGCCGGTGTCTCCGGCGGCGGTGGCGTCACCGAGTCAAAGCGGAGATGACGACCGATACGATCATCGCGAGCACGAGCGAGTTGAACCCGAAGGCGACGACGACATTGGTGCGCACCTGCCTCCAGGCAGCCTTCGTACGGATCTCTGCTGAGACGCCGGCGGCCATTGTCGAGACGAGCACTGCAAGGGTGAGGTAGTCGTCGAACTCCTCAGGCGGTTCGCTGTGGAAGTCGATGTGACGCCTCTCGACGTCGAGCACGTTGAGGTGCGTGTAGGCGGAGGCGAAGGCGAGAACCATGAACACCCAGGAGGCGGCAACGGCGACGACGCCGAGTGCGAGGTAAAGCGGCGACTGGCGCACCATCTCAGTCTGGGCAAGCACGACGGTCAGGAAGATGGCGAAGGCGGCAGCGGTGACAGCGAAGTTCGTCGCACCGCTGAACCCTAAAGCCCGCGCCCACCAGCGACTCTGCATCCGAACTTCGCGACGAACCTGTCCGATGAGCGCCGATCCGCTTAGGTGCTTGTAGCACCGTATCGTCCACGTGACGTAGATGAGGACGAAAAGGTTCCAGAACAGCAGGTAGAAGAGAACGAGGAGCTCAGTCTGCAGCGATCTGCCCGTCGGGTCGGGGCGCAGCAGGAGAATCCAGGCCGTTTCGATCAGCAGGGTCAGGAGGATCGCCGAAACGGTCGAAACGGAGTAGCGGACGGCATCGGTCGCAGTCTTCAACGGCTTACCCTCATTCGCATCGCAGATTCGGCGCTGAGAACAGTGTAGCCAGACAAGAGCGCCACGGAATCGAACTACAGCCCACCATCAGAGCTGACACGCTCCACCAGAACAAGAACAAGGCCCCTGACCGAATGGTCAGGGGCCTTCTTCATCGCGCGGAGGATAGGGGATTTGAACCCCTGAGGGCTATTAACCCAACACGCGTTCCAGGCGTGCGCACTAGGCCGCTATGCGAATCCTCCGCAAGACAGCATACAGAAGTTTGTGCAGAAGGACGAATCAGCCGTAAACCGCAGATGAACACAGCCTGCGCAAACCGCACTGCCCGCACCCCGAAAAGAGGGCCTGTCCTATAGAGGTCCTAAAAACTGCGCGCACTCCCCCACTCCACCCCTGCGCGTTCGCTTTGTCGTTCCCACATGGCCTATACTCGTTTAGGCCCTTCGCGTGGCAGCATCTTGTGAACTCCCCCAGGACCGGAAGGTAGCAAGGGTAAGCAAGCTCTACTGGGTGCGCGGAGGGCCCTTATCGTCTTCAAGGCGCCCCACCGCGGTCTATCACTTTCTTATAACTTCCCTTCACGGCGCGGACCAGTGCTGGTGGTGGGCACACATCGCCTGTGACCCTTTCGCAATCAAGATGCAACATTGCAACCAAAAGCGAAAGGTAGAATCGCGGAAGCTCAAAACCGTACCTCGGGCAGCATCAGCGCGTTGCCCGATCACTGCTCAACAGCGCTTTATACCAGCTTTTCCGAAGGGGTCTCGCGTGCGTTTTCGCCTCTTGTCCGCTGCCGCAGCGGCAACGTCAGCTCTTCTGCTCATCAGCGGATGCTCGGTTGTTGACGAAACGAATCCGATCGCCAAAAAAGAGGTTCCCAAGCCCACGGTTGAAGTGACCGCGGACGCGCCTGGAAAGAAGCTCGCGCTCAAAGTCACTGATGGCACATTCGAAAACGTACAGCTGATCGACGACGACGCCGAAGGCTCTCTTGTCGACCTGGGCGAGTTCAAAGACCCCTCAGACGATGCCTCAGAAGAACCAACTGACGGCGCCACTGACGCAGCCGAAGATTCAGACGAATCTTCAGAGGACGCTTCGGAAAGCGCCACCCCCTCCGCTGACTCTTCGGCAGACGCGTCCACTGACCCGTCGGCTGACGCATCCTCTGCCCCCTCGGCTTCAACCGGCGAAGAAACCTCCGACGATCAGCAGACCGCGTGGGAGTCTTCCTACCGGCTGGCCGGCGATTCGACCTACACGTGGACCGCTTCGGCACTCGATGCTGACGGCAAGGAGCACACCCTCACCGGCACGGTCGACACCGACAAGCTCGAACGCACCGAGATCAGCGCCCGCACCCTCATCGGCGACAACCAGAAGGTCGGCGTCGGTGCACCCATCATCGTGAATTTCGGCAGCACCGTGCCGGAGGAGTTCCGCGCAACCGTGGAAAGCCGCCTGGGCCTGACCTTCAAAGACTCTGACGGCAACGACCGCGACATCGAAGGCTCCTGGGCTTGGCTGCCCGATGTCGACGGAATTTCGCGCATCCACTATCGGCCGCGCGAATACTGGCCCGAGCACACCGACGTTGACCTTCGAATGAACCTCAAGGACGTCCCCATGGGCAAGAGGCAGAAGGGCGAAAAGGACGTCGAACTGAAGTTCACGGTCGACCGCAACCAGGTGGTTGAGGGCAACACCAAGACCCACCGCATGGTCGTCAAGCGAAACGGCGAAACCAAGTGGGACTTCCCCGCGTCCTTCGGCCGTGCCGGTTCGCGCACGGAAACCCACAACGGCACGCACATCGTGATGTCCAAGCACGAGTACTACGTCATGCGCAGCCAGCAGTGGGACTACGAAACCCCCACCAGGCACGCTGTGCGCATCCACAACAACGGCGAGTTCATCCACGGCGCACCGTGGTCGGTCGGCTCGCAGGGATCGGCGAACGTGTCGCACGGCTGTGTCAACCTCGCACCGGGCAGCGCGCAGAAGTACTTCAACTCCGCCCTCTACGGCGACCCCGTCGAAATCAAGGGCTCTAGCGTTTCGCTCAGCCCCGCCTCGGGAGATGCTGCGGACTGGACCTACGAATGGGACGACTGGACCGCCCTGTCGGCCATCCCGGCTGACCAGCGCGAAGCAGCCGAAGAAGCCATGAAGGACAACGCCGCCTCGGCATCACCGTCGGCTGACGCGACCGCCTCCTCCACGGAGAGCACCTCGGCTCCCAGCGAATCGGCCACCGAGGACAGCACCGACTGACCTTCTCCACACAAAGCACGAGGTGGGGCTCACCTTCCCAGGTGAGCCCCACCTCGTGCTTTGGGGTCAGTCCAGAAGCCGCGACCTGATGAGGAACCGCAGCCCCGTGGGGCTTTCGATGCTGAAGCCACCGCCCCTGCCGGGCACTGCATCAACCAGCAGGTAGGTGTGCTTCCAGTACTCGAACTGCTCCTTTGACATCCAGAAGCCGATCTCCGCAGACTCTGCGGGCACATCGGGCAGAGTGAACGTGCCCAAAAGCACGTCCGACCCTCCGGTGAGAAACTCACCTTCCGGATAGCACATGGGAGCAGACCCGTCACAGCATCCGCCGGACTGATGGAACATCAGCTGGCCATGCTGCTGTGTGAGCTTCTGCAGCAGCTCCACCGCCGCCGGGCTCAGCCCCACGCGCGAGCGCTGTTCACCATCGATCTCAGGCCGCGCTTCGACTTGCGCGGTCACTGTGGTGCCGTCCTGGTCTCCGGTGATGTCGTCAGCCATTGTCAGAAGAATCCCATGGGGTTTTCGTCGTAGCTGACCAGCAGGTTCTTGGTCTGCTGGTAGTGGTCGAGCATCATGAGGTGGTTCTCACGGCCGATGCCGGACGACTTGTAGCCGCCGAACGCAGCGTGCGCCGGGTAGTTGTGGTAGTTGTTCACCCACACGCGGCCGGCCTGAATGTCACGACCCGCACGGTACGCGATGCCGCCGTTGCGCGACCACACACCAGCGCCCAGGCCGTAGAGCGTGTTGTTCGCTTCCTTGATGACAGAGTCGTAGTCGGTGAACGATGTCAGAGCGAGGACGGGGCCGAAGATCTCCTCCTGGAAGATCCGCATGCTGTTGTCGCCCTTGAAGACCGTCGGCTGGACGTAGAAGCCGTCGGCGAGGTCACCGTCGAGGTGGTTCTGCTCACCGCCGATGAGCACTTCGGCACCTTCGTCCTTGCCGATCTGCAGGTACGACTTGATCTTCTCAAGCTGGTCGCTCGAAGCCTGCGCGCCGATCTGCGTGTCCGTGTCCAGCGGGTTGCCCTGCTTGGTGTTGCGGACGCGCTCAAGGCCGAGCTCGACGAAGTCATCGAAGATGCTCTCCTGCACGAATGCGCGCGACGGGCAGGTGCAGACTTCACCCTGGTTGAGGCTGAACATCGCGAAGCCCTCGGCCGCCTTCTGCCGGAACGTGTCATCAGCTGCCATGACGTCTTCGAAGAACACGTTGGGGCTCTTGCCGCCCAGTTCCAGGGTGACGGGAATGAGGTTCTGCGATGCGTACTGCATGATGAGCCGGCCGGTGGTCGTTTCACCGGTGAACGCGATCTTTGCAATGCGCGGGTTCGACGCCAGCGGCTTGCCGGTTTCCACGCCGAAGCCGTTGACGATGTTGACCACCCCGTCGGGCAGCAGGTCGCCGATCAGCTCAATGAGCACCATGATCGAGGCCGGGGTCTGCTCGGCCGGTTTGAGGACCACCGCGTTGCCCGCAGCAAGAGCGGGAGCCAGCTTCCACACCGCCATGAGCAGCGGGAAGTTCCACGGAATGATCTGGCCGACCACGCCAAGTGGTTCGTGGAAGTGGTAGGCGACCGTGTTGTCGTCAATCTGCGACAGGCGGCCTTCCTGAGCGCGGATTGCGCCGGCAAAATAGCGGAAGTGGTCGATGGCAAGCGGAATATCAGCCGTCAGCGGTTCGCGGATCGCTTTGCCGTTGTCCCATGTTTCGGCAACGGCGAGCATTTCGAGGTTCTCTTCCATCCGGTCGGCAATCCGGTGGAGGATGAGCGCACGTTCAGCAGGGCTTGTTTTGCCCCACGCGGGTGCGGCCTTGTGTGCCGCGTCGAGTGCTGCTTCGACATCGTCAGCGTCTGACTGCGCGACTTCGCAGAAGACTTTGCCGGTGACCGGGGAGGGGTTTTCGAAGTAGCGGCCGGCCTTCGGCGGCGTCCACTGCCCGCCGATCCAGTTGTCGTAGCGGGATTTGAAGGTCACCTTGCTGTCAGGTGTATTGGGTGCTGCGTAGACCGTCATGATTCTCTCCTTTGAGATCTCAGGTGCAGTGCTGCAGGACATCGGTGTCCTTCCCCTAAACTACGCACCTGCCCGCGGGCAGACAAGAGGTGTCTCAGAATCCGCAGCAGACGCACGAGGTGGGGCTCACCTTGCTAGGTGAGCCCCACCTCGTGCGCTTCGGTCAGCTGTTGAGCTGCTGGTAGACGTCTTTCGGCACCCGGCCGAGCGTGTAGAACTCGGGGTTTGGCCGCATTCCCGACACTGTGGCCATGCGGTTGGACAGGCCGAAGAACCCGGTGATGGCGGCGATGTCCCACACGTCTTCGTCATCGAAGCCGTGCTCGGCCAGACGGGTGAAGTCGTCTTCACTGATGTCTGCGGGGTCGGTACAGACTTTCATGGCGAAGTCGAGCATGGCCTCTTCGCGGGGTTCAAGGTCGGCATGCTTGTAGTTGACGGCCACTTTGTCTGCAATGTCCGGGCTTTTCTTGAACAGGCGCAGCAGCGCCCCGTGGGCGACGACGCAGTACAGGCACCCGTTGGCTGACGAGGTGGCTGTCACGATCATTTCGCGGTCGGCTTTTGTCAGGCTGCCGGTGTCTTTGTCCATGAGCGCGTCGTAGTAGGCGAAGAACGCGCGGAACTCTGCGGGTCGGCGAGCCAGTTTGATGAATACGTTGGGAACGAAACCGGACTTTTCGGCTTCTGCTTCGATCCGCTGTCGGATGTCGTCGGGCAGGTCTGTCAGAACTGCGTCAGGAAATCGCTCAGTCATGTGAGCCAGGTTACATGCGGTCACGTGGTTTGGAAGGCAACGTTTCACATCCGGAGATCTGGGCCATTTGGTTCGAAATTGGCATAGAATTGAGGAAGGGTATCGCGCAGAAATCTTCGCCGCCGTCACTGTTGACTATTGAACTGCGATTTTCAGCAGCGATCGTCGTGTCCACACAGAGGAATGGAAGGTCATGCGCAAAGGCATCATCATCGCGATCGTGGCAGTGGTCGCACTCGTCGTAGGCGGGGTCATGTTCGCCGCCCTCGGAAAGAAACCCTCCACACTCACGCTCAAGCCCAACGTGCACATTGCCGGTGGCAAAGACGGCTTCGCCGTCCACGATGTCACCGAGGACAGCGTCACTATCGACGATGACAGCTCGATCGCAGAAGGCGCAATCGTCGCCGGAGGAACAGGCCAAGCCTCTCAAAACGGCTTCCTGCGCAAAGTCACCTCCGTTAAAAAGCACAACGGCAGAATGGTGCTCGAGACTGAGCAGGCTGCTCTGACTGATGCAATCAAAAAGGCCGATATCAACCTCGACATCAACATCGACCCGGACGGCAATCACACGCTTGACGACCACGGCCCGTCCAAGGGGAACCCGCTTGGCGCGGCACCGGCACACGCGGCACCGGCCGCGAGCGATGGGGAAATCTTTTCGTATTCGGGTGACGAACTCGACGCCACCGGATCTTTGACCCTGTCGCTCAACATGAGGGTCGCCGAAAACGGCAAAATCGACTTCGAGACGAAAGCCGACCTTAACCTCGACAGTGAGTTCAAGCTGCAGAACCCGGGCGATTGGAACAAAGACCTCTTCACCAAGCAGGCTCTGCCGGTGACGATCATCGTCGATGACTTCCCTGTCACTCTGGTCAACGAGCTTTCTGTTTCGGCCAACGGCAGTGTTGACACAGAAGCCGATGCGACCGTCAAATCAAGCCTCGAGCGGACCATCGGGTACCGTTACCTGTCCGGCGAGGGTCTGTCGCCCATTGACGAAGAGAGCGAGCAGACATTTGAAATCGCCGCGGCGGATCAGGACAACCTCGATGCTTCGGGGCACGGCGCGGTCAATGTGAACCTCACCAGCAGCGTCTTCGGGATCGCCGGCCCAGAGATCACAACCGGCATCGACACTGACTTCGATGCCTCACTGGAAAGGGCCAAGCCCGGAACAGGTGAGTCTGAGCTCATTGAGCTTCCCGGCCTTGACGGCACCTACGCCGGAAGCGCCGATGTGAAGGCGACAGCCCCTCTGGAAGCCAAGTTCAACGCGAGCGAAAAAGCCGGCAACCCGTTTGACGGCAAGCAGAGCCGGAAAATGGTCGATGCCGAACTGTTCAAGGCAGACGAGCCGCTGGAGCTCTACGCCTACTCACGCGAAATCTACCCCGAAGGCTCTGGCGGAAAGAAAGCCCTTGCCGAACTCGAGGGCAAGATGTTCGTATTCTCGTCTGGTGCTGGCGCGTGGAACACAAGCATCACGATGGAAAAGGACGGCAAGTTCACCGGCTCATACATAGATGCCAACGTCCGCGGCGAGCACACCGCTGAATTCAACGGTCGCTTCGAAGTCGCCAAACGGGTTGACGAATACACGTACAAGCTCAAACTCAAAGACCTGAAGACGACCACCCCGACGGGCGAAAAGACCGAAAGGGACGGTCGTACGATCGAATACGCTGAGCCGTACGGCTTTGAAAAGGGCACAGACTTCGACCTTTACCTGCCCGGGCACCCCACGGAAGGTCTCCACGAGGAATACCTGTACTGGTCATACGCCTGCAAGAGCAGCGAATCGGCCATCGACCACTACGGGCTGTTCAACGTCGAACCGAAATACGGCATGTGCACGGTCGACGACTGATTTCCGAAGTGTCAGTGCTGAGGTTCAGCACTGACACCTCTCGCGTTGCGGCCACCCGTGCTCAGAGGGCTTCCGCTAGTGCTTCGCGTCTTGGCGTGGGACGACGACCCTGCGGTAGATGATGAGCAGTGACGCTGCGACAGGAATCGATGCAATAGCCCCGAGCACTCCACCGAGCGTCGCTCCGGCAATCGCGGCGATGATCACGATCGGCCCGGGAACGTCGGTCACAGCCTTCATGATGCGCGGGTTGAAGACGTAGGCCTCAATCTGCATGTACACCAGGTAGTAGATCGCGGCGATGAGCGCCAGGGTGGGTGAGCTCATCAGGCACGACACCACAATGACGCATGATGCCGAGATCGTCCCGACCAGTGGAATGAGCGAACCGAGGAAGGCGATGAACGCCAAAAGGGCAGGCAGCGGAGCCCCGATGATGGTGAGGAACGCGGCCGACAGCACTCCGTTGGTGGCCGCGAGCGCGCTCTGGCCCAGGATGTAGCGGCCAACCGAACCGGTGATCTCCTCCGTGACGTCCTCAACGTCATCACGTTTGCGTGCCGGCATGAGCCGGTAGAACGCCGATTTGATGCGGGGCAGTCCCGCCGCGAAGTACAGGGTGAGGATGATGACGATGATGACGTTCGTGGTGAACGTCATGACTCCCGCACCGAGCGTCAGAACACCACCGCCGATGCTGGCGAGGTTCGCAGGATTCGAGGCCCAGGCGCCGGCGTTCTCAAGGCTTTCGTTGAGGTCGATGCCGAACGGCAGGTTGTCTTCGAGCTTCGCAAACCACGGCTCATGAATAATGTCGTCGATGATCCGCGGGATGTCGCCGATGAACTGCTGCACCTGCCGCACCACGGGCGGGACGACGAGCAGCAGAACGCCGGCTGCGACGATGACGACGGCCAGCGACGTGATGGTGACAGCCCATCCGCGTTTGATTCCCCGGTTGTTGAGGAAGCGGATGACCGGTTCAAGACCGAGTGCGAGGAACAGCGCGCAGGCAATGCAGACGATGACACCGGCGAGGTCGTCGACCAGATGAAAGAGCCCGTAGGCCAGTCCTGCTCCGAGCATGCCGAGGAACCCGATGACAAACGGGTTCGCGTTCCGGCCGTTGATCGTGATTGCACTCACTCGATCAGTCTAGGCCCCACGGGCCGCAGTTTTCAGGCCGTTTCCGACTTCGCCAAACCAATCGCAATCAGCAGGCTCACACCCATGAACGCACCAGTCATCGCGGTGACACCCCACCATCCGAAATCCTGCCAGGCAAGCGGCGTGAGGTTCCCCGCTGCTGATGACCCCATGTAGTAGAACAGCATGTACATGCTCGCGGCCTGAGCGGGCAGACCGAGGCGGGCGGCACCTCGGGAGGGGACCCAAGCAGACGCGATCGAGTGGGTGATGAAGAACCCCGAGGCGAGCACCAGCAGACCAAACACAATGACCGCCAAAGGCGAGGCCGCGAGCAGTCCAACACCGACCAGCGCAGTCAGAGGACCGAAGACAATCACCGCCCGCATTGAGTAGCGGTTGGCCAGCCGTGCCGCGCGACTGCGGCAGCAGCAGCCACGCACCCACAGCACACGCAGAGGCAGCAAGTGCTGACACAAACAGAGCGAAGTGAGCCGCGTCCAGCCCTAGGGGCGCACCCAGATCCAGCCGTTCGTGCAGGCTGACAACACCGGACGTGATGAGGCGAGCGCTCAGACCGCCGAGCGTTGTGCCGAAGATGTAGATCCCCGTGGCAGCCGTCGCGTAGTCCGGGTGGATTTCCTCTTTCAAATACACCGCTGCGGTGGCTGGCAGCCCGGCCAACAGAACACCCATGGCAAAGCGCAGAATGAGGAAGGTCGGCCAGTCGACGATAAAGGCGCTCACCAGGCCCAACGCACTTGCCGACAGCAGGGAGAAGCGGATGAGTGCGACCCTGCCGATCCGCTCGGAAACGGGGGCTGCCGCAATGAGCCCAACCGCAAGACCCGCCGTTGCAACGGACACCGAAAGGGCTGACTGTGACGGGGAGATCCGCAGGTCCCGCGTGAAATAGGGCAAAATAGCTTGCGTGTTGTAAAGCAGCACGAAGGTTGCCAGGCCCGCGACGAGCAGACCGATTTCGATCTTCTTCGTCTGCCGGTGCCCGCGCGGATATCCGTCGAAGCTGCTCACGAAGTTCACGATACTCAGCGCTCGGCTGACATCGTCGGCAAGTACAGTCTGACGCCCGAGCCTGTAAGAGGAGAAGCACGTGTCCACCATCCCCGAACACACCGACGGCGCAGCCCCCGCGGATTCGCTGCTCGCCTGGATAACCCACCCGGCATCGCTGACGCTGCCGGACTTCCACCTGTCCGCCGAGGAGCTCCGCAGCACACTCGCAGCTGTTCTCACTCAGTTCCAGCAGGATCTCGAGGCGATCGCCTCGGACGAATCACCCGCTGACTTCTACAACACTGTCGTCGCCCTGGAAAAGGCGATGGAGCCGCTGCGCCGCATGTCCGCAGTGGCCGGTGTCTTGCAGGGTTCAGCCCACACGGACGACAACAGCGACGCGCTTGCGGAAATCGATGCGGAACTGTCCTCGGCTTTCCTCGGCGTTGAGCTCAACTCCGCCCTGTTCAACAGGCTTGAGGCGATCAACGACGCTTCCCTTCTGCCGGAAGACCGTCGTCACCTGCAGCTCCTCCTGGCTGATTTCATTCGCGCCGGCGCCCGCCTGGACGATGACGGCAAGCAGCGCGTCGAAGCGGTGTCAGCGGAACTGACCCGTTTGGAGAACCGCTTTGCGAACACCGTCCTGGCTGAAACCAACGCTTCGGCTTTTGTGATTGAACGCGGCGGCCCGTACTCACCTGACGGGCTGACTGAGGCTCAGCTGGCCGCCGCCGCTGCGCAGGCGCAGGAACACGGTGTTGACGGTTGGGTGCTGCCTTTGGAGTCGACGACGGTGCAGCCGCCGGCTGAATCACTCACCGATCCGGAGACCCGCTCGGCGCTGTTTGCTGCGTCCGCTGATCGCTGCAGTCGCGGCGGTGAGGGTGACACCCGAGGTCTGGTTGCAGACATCACGGCGCTGCGCGCCGCTCTGGCCGGTGTGCTGGGCTACAGCTCGTTCAGCGAGTACGCGATTGAACCGCAGCAGGCCGGCAGCCCGGAACAGGCTTCGAGTCTGCTCATTTCGCTGCTGGAACCGGCCAATCAGCAGCTGCAGCGTGAACTCGCAACGATTGAGAAGACCGCGCAGCCGCAGAGGCTTGCCGCGGAAGACATCCCGTTCTGGCTGCGCCGCGTAGGTTCGCAGCTGTACGGCATCGACCACAGCGAGATCAGCAAGTACTTCGAGTTCAACCGGGTGCTGCACGACGGTGTTTTCTACGCCGCGAGCGTGCTGTACGGATTGAGCTTTGAAAACGTCACCGACCGTTTCGCAGGCCGCCTGTGGGATGAAACCGTCACGGTGTGGGAGATCTCCGAGGGCGCCAAAGTCTTGGGCCTGGTCTGCATCGACCCGTACACGCGCCCCAGCAAGCGCGGTGGGGCGTGGATGGCGGAACTCGTGACCGGAGCACGCCTGACGGGTGAACAGCCCATCATCACCATGACGATGAATGTGCCCCGCCCTGCACCCGGCGAACCGGCCCTGCTGAGCCTGGACGACGTCAACACGCTCTTCCACGAGTTCGGCCACGTGTGGCACGGACTGTTTGCCGATTCCACCTACCCCAGCCGGGCAGGCACCTCGGTCCCCCGGGACTATGTCGAGTTCCCGTCGCAGCTGAACGAAATGTGGATGCTCCACCCGGATGTTCTGCCGAACTACGCCCGCCACATCACAACGGGCGAACCGCTGCCGGAAAACCTGGTCGAGCAGATCAAGCAGGCGCAGAAGTTCGGGCAGGGCTTCGGCACGATCGAATACCTGGCTGCTGCTCTTCTGGACCTTTCGTGGCACGGTCTGGAGCCAGGCGAACAGATCGAGGCGGTGCTCGACTTCGAATCCGAGGTGCTGTCTGCCGCCGGGTTCTCGCCGTCCGTGCAGCCGCGCTACCGTTCGCCGTACTTCATGCATGCCTTCAGCTTCGGCTATGCGGCCGGTTACTACTCGTACCTGTGGTCGGAGCAGCTGGCCGCCTACGTATCCGAGTGGTTTGACCAGCAGGGCGGCCTGAAGGCCGAGTCCGGTCAGGCGTTCCGCCGCTCCATTCTGGCGCCGGGCTTCTCGGTTGACCCGGAACAGGCCATCACCCAGTTCTTCGGCGAACAGCCCACCGTCGATCCGCTGCTGCGCCGCCGCGGTCTGCCAACCCGAGAACAGACCCAGGCCGAGGTGCCGGTCGGCTCCCCCGCCGACACCTCGGCAGCCGCCGGCTCCCCAGCCGACACCTCGGCACCCGCCGGCTCCCCTGCCCAGGCACCTGCCGAAACCCGCCCGGAAGCACCTCGGGAGGCCTGAACCGTGCACGAACGCAATCAGCGAGTCCAGGCTGACCTCGACAAAGCCGGCATCACCGGGGAGATCACGATCTTCACCGAACACCTGCCCACGGCTGCCGATGCTGCCGCCCACCTGGGCATTGAGACAGGTGCGATTGCCAACAGCCTGATCTTCCGGCTTGACGGCGAACCGGTGCTCATCATGACCTCCGGCGCGCACCGCGTGGACACGGGTTTTGTCGAAGAGCAGACCGGCGGGAAGATCAGCCGGGCCAACGCGGACGTGGTGAAGGAAGCCACCGGGCAGGTGATCGGCGGGGTTGCCCCAGCAGGCCACACCAAGCCGATTCGCACGTTCATCGACCGAGCACTCGCGGCCTATCCCATGCTGTGGGCGGCCGCCGGCACCGCGGATTCGATGTTCCCGCTGACCTACGCGGAACTGCTGCGCCTGACCGGCGGAGAGGAAATCGACGTTGAACGCTGACACCCCGAGTTCCGGAAGACAAGAGCCCCACGAATCCCGTCCGGCTTCCGCACAGTCAGCCCAAAAAGCGGGTGCGCGACTGGTTGCCTTCGCGTCTTCCCGCGGCCGCTACTACGCGGTCGTTCTGGCGTTCTTCTGCGTGGCTCTGCTCGTGTCGAACATTTCAGCCACGAAGGTCATCGCGTTCTTCCCCATGGGCGAAAGCACCGACAACTATTGGATTGTGGCCGACGGCGGCGCCTTCCTATTCCCGTTCGTGTACATCATGGGCGACGTCATTTCCGAGGTGTACGGCTTCGCAGCCGCCCGCAAGGCCGTCATCATGGGCTTTGTGTCGCAGCTGGGGGCCTCACTCATCTTCCTGCTGGTCATCATCGCCCCGCCCGGCCCCGGCTATGACGGCCAAGAGGCTTTCGCCGCGGTGTTGGGCTTCTATCCGCGGATCGTCGCGGCATCGCTTGCCGGCTATGCCGTAGGCCAGATGCTCAACGCCTTCGTTCTTGTGCGGATCAAACGTCGCATGGGCGAGCGCGCCCTGTGGGTTCGCCTGCTGGGTTCGACGGGTGTGGGCGAAGCAGCTGACACCGTCATCTTCTGCACCGTGGCCTTTGCCGGTGTGATTCCCGGCGGTGAGTTCATCAAGTACGTGCTGTTCGGCTTTGTGTACAAGGTCGCGGTCGAAGTGCTGTTCCTGCCCGTCACGCAGGTGGTCATCCGCTGGTTCAAGAAGCGCGAGGGCACCTACTCGATCGAAACCGACGCCGAGCGCAGGGCTGAAGGCGCCCGAGTGTGAACGCGCCGCCCCGTCTGAGTTCGCTGAGTTCGCAAGGCCTGCCCCTCTGGGGCCGGGCCGCCCTGGTGGCCGCGGGTGTGGCGGCCGGCGCGACAGCCGGCTGGCTGTCGAGTTCCGCGTGGATGAACGGGGTGCAGGCCCGCACCCGCCGCGGATGGTGGAAGCACTTTCACGAGGCGGAGCTTGCCTTCTTCCCCGACGGCTCAGTTGGGCCGGTGTCAGGTTGGGCCGGTGACGCGCGCCCCCTCAGGGTCAATGTTCTGGGTGATTCCGCAGCCAGCGGGGTGGGCGCTTCCAGTGCTGACCGCGGCTATGTGGGCATCGTGCTGAGGCGTTTGGCATCTGAGGCCGGCGCACCCGTGCTGGTGTGCAATATCGCCCAGCCGGGAGACTCTTCGTGGCTTCTGATGGAAGAGCAGCTTCCGGAACTCAAAGCAGGGCGCATGTTCACCCAGGCCGATGTCACGATGTGCGTCATCGGCGGCAACGACATTGCCGACCGCGCCTTCACTGACGAGGGCTTCGCGTGGACTGCTGAGCGCCTATACCCCGCACTTCCGGCAGGGACCGTCGTGTCAACCGTGCCGAGCTTCGGCCTGCCCGTATTTGAGCGCAAGTGCCGTGCGGCAAATGCCCTCATCCGCCGTCTGGCCGCTGAAAACGATCTTGAGCTTGCCGAACTGCACGCAGCAACAGCATCGCTGTGGTCGCGCAGCACCCTTGGGATTCCGCGGCAGTTCTTCACAATGGAATCGGATGTATTCCACCCCAACGATCACGGGTACACCGTGTGGGCAGAAGCTGTGTGGCCGGCCGTCAGGCGCGCGTGGCTGCGAAGCTCTTCCGCAAAGATGTTCGCCTAAACACAGTCTGTACGGGTACGTACGCGCACAACATGTGTTCAGGCGGACACGTCTCCTGAGGCCGACGTCAAAACAGCAGCGCCCGGGCTCCTTGCGGTACCCGGGCGCTGTCTGCTTCTCAGCTCTGGACTTTCAGATCTGAGCTCAGTGCGGCTGTGTCAGCGGTGCTGATCAGGCGTCTTCGTGTGCGTCCGTTGCAGCGTTCTTGCTGGAGCAGCTCTTGTAGCACTCGCGCAGGTGAACGCCGAGGTCGGCGTCCACGTTGGTCCAGTACTCGAAGAACTGTTCGCGGATGCGGTCGACGGTGATGGCCATGCACTGTCCGCACAGCGTCTCCTTGAAGCGGTCCTTCTGCTCGTCGGTGAAGACGTCGCGGTAGAGGATGCCTGCCTGGCCGAAGTCATCGTCGTCCTTGCGCAGGGTTGCTGCAGCGCGGACGAGCGAGCCGTCGTTCTCCCAGCTTGCTTCCTTGACCGACTCGTCAGCCACTGGGCCACCTTCGGTGCCGTAGGAGTGCGGCGAGTACACGCGGTGCTCAGCAGGCGTGATCGCGTAGTTCATGTGGCCTTCGTGCATGTAGTTCTTGGCCTCGGTGGCACGCGGCTGGTTAACCGGCAGCTGGTTGTAGTTGGTGCCGACGCGGTTGCGCTGTGCATCCGGGTAGGAGAACACGCGGGCCATGAGCATCTTGTCCGGCGAGATTCCGGTGCCCGGAACCTGGTTGCCCGGCGTGAACGCAGCCTGCTCAATCTCCTGGAAGAAGTTCTGCGGGTTGCGGTTCAGGGTCAGCGTGCCGACCTTGATGCGCGGGTAGTCGGCCTTCGGCCACGTCTTGGTGAGGTCGAAGGGGTTGAGGCGGTAGGTCTTGGCCTCTTCGTACGGCATGATCTGGACGTACATGTCCCACTTGGGGAAGTTGCCGTCCTTGATCGAGTTGAAGAGGTCGCGGCGGTGGTACTCGGCGTCCGAGCCTGCCAGCTTCTCGGCTTCTTCAGCCGTCATGTTCTCTTCGCCCTGCTGGGTCAGGAAGTGGTACTTGACCCAGAAGCGCTCGCCGGCTTCGTTGATCCACTGGTAGGTGTGCGATCCGTAGCCGTTCATGTTGCGCCACGTGCGCGGCAGACCGCGGTCGCCCATGAGGTAGGTGACCTGGTGGCTGGACTCAGGCGAGAGCGTCCAGAAATCCCACTGCATGTCCGCATCGCGCAGGCCGGAGTCGCCCAGGCGCTTCTGCGAGTGGATGAAGTCGGGGAACTTGATGCCGTCGCGGATGAAGAACGTGGGCGTGTTGTTGCCGACGATGTCGAGGTTGCCCTCGGTCGTGTAGAAGCGCAGCGAGAAGCCGCGGACGTCGCGCCACGTATCAGGCGAGCCCTGCTCACCGGCAACGGTCGAGAAGCGGATGAGCGTCTCGGACTTGGTGCCGGGCTGGAAGACGGCTGCCGAGGTGTACTTCGACACGTCTTCGGTGACTTCGAATTCGCCGAATGCGCCGCCACCCTTAGCGTGCGGGTTGCGCTCCGGAACGCGCTCGCGGTTGAACGATGCGAGCTTCTCCAGCAGGTAGTGGTCGTGGAGGGCAGTGGTGCCGTCCGGGCCCATCGTGAGCGAGTGCTCGTTGTTCTGGACAGGCGCACCTGATTGGGTGGTCAACCGGTGTCAGTCATGTGCTGATTCCTTTCAAGGGGCGATTGTGGATTCGGAAACTTGCGAGCATTCGGCACACAGGCCGTAGAAGGTCACTTCCGTGACCTCCGCTGCGAACCCTGCCGGCGGGTGAATGCACGGCGGGGCCTGCGTGGCACACGGAGTGTCTTCCACTGCGCCGCATCTGCGGCACACAGTGTGGTGATGGTTGTCGCCGTGGTCGAGTTCGAAGAGCGCAGGGTGTCCTCCCACTTCGATCTTGCGCACAAGCCCTGCACTCTTCAGTGCTTCGAGCACGCCGTACAGAGTTTGGAAGCTCACCGTGGGCAGGGTCTTTCGGACGTCGTCGAGCAATCGTTCGACGCTGAAGTGACCGTGCCCGCTGAGCGCTTCCAGCGCTGCAACGCGCGGCGACGTGACACGCAGACCCACAGCCTTGAGTGCCGCACGAGGGTCCTCGTGCGCATTCAGGGCCGCTGATGGATCTGCAATGTTCATCACTTTCGGCCTAGTCGCTCTTTTGAATAGTTCAAACAAATGTAGGCAAACGCACAGTGAAGAGTCAGCGCAAGCACTAGAGTTCGTCACATGACACCGGAGTTGCGAATTACCGATCTCATCCCAAGCCTTCAGCAGCTCGTCGACCTCTATGACTCTGTCGGCTGGTTGGCCTACACAAGGGATCCCGAGGCGCTCGCGGCGTCGGTCGCCGGGTCTCAGTGGCTGAGGTCAGCGTGGTGCGGAGAATCTCTCATCGGCCTCATTCGCATTCTCACCGATGGCCACACAATCGCCTACCTGCAGGACATCCTCGTTCACCCCGAGGAGCAGCGAACAGGGGTAGGCAAGGCGCTCATGGCAGAAGCAGCGGACGCGTTTTCTCATGTTCGCCAATTCGTTCTCATCACTGATGACGAAGAACGCCAGCAGTCTTTCTACCGAGCCTGCGGTTTCAGCACAGCCGCCGAAAACAACATTCACGCCTTCGTGAAGTCCCAGTAACCGTCCACAAACCCTCGGGCTTCTGTGTCCTTGAGATACAGGTATGTGGGGCAAAATGGCTGACAACAAGGTCAAGATGCGACCTTTTGACATCGCTGAACGCCTGCAGACGAAGGAGCAGGTGGCCTACTGTCTTAAGGCTGTGCTGGAGGATCAAGACCCTGATTTCCTCAAGTCAGCTCTGGGCGACATCGCTCGCTCCAAGGGCATGGCAAAGCTTGCCAAGGAAATCGGCCTGGAGCGCGAGTAGCTCTACAAGTCCCTGAGCGCAGAAGGCAACCCGTCGTTCAAGACGCTGTTCAACCCCATCAAAGCCCTCGGCATGACGATGCGCATCGACTACGCCACGAGCGACAAGAAGATCGAGCTCGACCCCGACATCCCCAAGCGCAGCGACGCGTCAGCCTGAGAGCAGAAGGCGGGCGGCGCCTCGTAAGCCCAAAAGCTGAAACCGAACAGAGCCCAGCGCGGCTAGGGCGTGTCTGATAAATGTCGGG
>NZ_KV789367.1:0-9700 GCF_001807555.1 Brevibacterium sp. HMSC08F02
AGCCAGACCAGAACAAAGAAAAAGACGGCTGGGGTTCGTTCCCCAAGAGTTGGGTGGACTTCAACGTACAGACCGGCCAGACCCAGTACTGGTACACCTCCGGCGGAGCTGCGGACCCACGCAAGAAGCCCAGTCCGCTGAGCGTGTCGTTCACGGGCACCCCGATCGTGCCCGAACAGGATTCGCAGCAGCCCAAGCCGAAACCCGACACCGGGGGAGACAGCAAGGAGAAGCCGGGCGGCACCCCGTCAGAAGAAAAGAAGCCATCGAAAACCCCGAAGGGATCAGACGCGACCCTGTTCTGGGCGATCAACAAGGAAAGCAGCGCCGGTGGGTTCGCACCCGGCACCTGCAACTTCCTGTCCGCGGGCGTGTCCCCGGACAGCGGCGGAGCGGTTGTGTGGGACGCACCCGGAAAGCTGTACAAGCCAACAGACGGCAACGTGAAGATCGAAAAGCCCGATGCCTCCGGAAAGTTCCACACCGCGACATGGCAGAACAAGTGTGATGACCGCTACGGCGGGCGAGTCGTAGCAGCCGACAAGAACTCGCACCACGAATCGCGGTTGAACATGGGCGCCGGAAGCATTGACTTCGAGGACGGCGGAATCACTGCCAGCTGGGACGGCGGCTTCACGATCGTGTTCTACTCCGGCATGACCTACTGGTCGGTCGCCGATCCGAAGCTGACAGTCACACAGGACGGCAAGGGCGAGCTGACGGGTACCGCATCCGGCTACGGCGCAGACATGGACGACCTGTCGAAATGGGAGAAGCTGAAGTCCGAAACCATCACGCTGGCGACTTTCTCCGGCCTCGATGTGGGCAAGGCAGTCAAGGACGGTGGATTCACCGTCACCCCCGACTATCTGGGTGTTGAATACAACGCGGGCGACGGTATTACGCCGCAGGACCGCACCGGAAGCGAATGGGGTTCATTCCCCAAGAGCTTTGTCGACTTCAACGTCAAAACCGGGCAGAGCTCCTACTGGTACTCCTCGGGCGGAATTGCAGACGCACGCAAACCCGCGCTGCCGCTGACGGTTGCCTTTGACAACAGCTTCGAGCCCCCAGCGCCAGAACCGGCCAAACCTGGTCAAAGCGCTGCCGGTGCAGGCGCGACCGGTTCAACCGTGCCCGGCTCAAGCACCGTCGGTGGGTCCGGCGTTGGCGGCCCCGGTGCTGCCGGGTCTGGCGGTGGGCCGGGCGCTCTGCCGCAGAGCCCCGATGCTCAGCCGGCAGACGTGGAAGACAAGACCGCTTTCGCTGCCACCGCAGCCGAAGCTCGCCGATCCGAGGGTATGGGCTCAATCAGTGCGAAGAGCTGGGGGCTTGGCGGAGCAACCGCAGCCGCAGGCATTGCCGCAACGGTCGGAATCGGCTGGCTGCTGCGCAGAACTATTGGGCTCGACCCGAGCACTTGGACCTAAACCACTTACAGACAAAAAGAAAGAAACCCCGAAACCGGGCCAACACCTCGTGGAGGAAACATGACCATCACAGTCCCACCCGCGGAAACCGCGTCATTCTCACAGCGACTGCGCGAAGAAACCCAGCGCGAACACAGCGCGGCCGAATCCGAGCGCTTCATTGTCGATCTCATGGGAGGAAAACTCGACCGCGAAGCCTACATTGCGCTGCTGGAACAGTACGCAGTGCTGTATCCGGCACTGGAATCGGCTGTGCAGGCCGCATCATCGGGTTCGGTGCTCGCAATGTTCGACCACCCCGGACTGGCACGCACGCAGGCAATCAATGACGACCTCGACCAGCTGCTCGGCACTGACAGGAAGCCGCCGGTGCCGGTCACAGCAACGCGCCTGCTGGCAGAGCGCTTCCAGTCTGGGCTTGAGCCAGAACAGCTGCTGGCCCACCACTACCTGCGCTACCTGGGTGACCTGTCCGGCGGCTTGGCAATCGGCAGACTGGTCAAGCGGCACTACTCGATCGAAGACGAAGCACTCAACATGTGGCGCTTCCCCGGAATCGACAAGCCGAAGCTGTTCAAGGACGACTACAGGGCCAAGCTTGACGCTGTGTCGCTGAGCGAAGCACAGCAGGAAGCTCTCATCGCCGAAGCCGAAGTTGGCTTCCGCCTGAACAAGGCGATCTTCCGCGAACTCGGAGCAGCGCGCGGACTGTGACCGCTCCCAGCTGACAAGCGTGGTGGGTGTCGAGGTGATGAGCGCTTTGGTGCTGTAGCGCTGCTTCGCCGCGGCGTGCCCCGCTGGGGCCCCACCCCCATACAAAGAACGAGGTGCCGCTCACCTGAGAAGGTGAGCGGCACCTCGTCCTTTTTTCTGTGTTTTTCCTGAAGGGGGTTGCGCACCCCAGCTTTGTATCAGTACATTGTTTTATGTATTGATACGAAAGGAGAGGCGATGCAGACATTCTGGATTGTGATCATCATCGGCGTAGTGCTGGCCCAAGCTCCCTTCACGGGCGGGTTCGGCAAAGTGAACACCAAAGAAATCGATAAGCACGCAGCCAAACAGGGACTCCCGCTTCCAAGTGATCTTCGCCCGGTGATCACCGATCGGCTGGTCGGCCGTGAACGGTCATCGCTCATGTGGGCAATTGGGGGCCTGCTGATCGGCTTCCTCGCAGTGGCTCTCCTTCGGCTGATTGCCGGTTGGGATAACGGAGAAGCCGTTTACGCACCGCTCGTTTTGGGCGGACTCGCGGTGGGAAGCGCCTTCGGCAGTGTGCTGCCGGTGCTGCGCACGACGCCCCTTGCCGAAGACCGCCCGCGGGTGGCCCGCGCAATGCACACAACCGTGCCGGACTACGTCAGCAAGAGCGAAGTGATCTGTTTCTTCCTGGTTCCCGTATCGCTTGTAATCAGCACCGTTGGAATGTGGGTGCTCGCCGCTAAGGTTCCGCACATGCCGGCTGAGTTCGACGGTCGATTTGCTGCTCTGACCGGGGCAAACATTGTGCTTCTGGCCATGTGGGCCGTCATGTTCTACGCCGCTCACAAACTTGTGGCAAGCCCGCAGCACGCAGGGAACGACCTCGAACTGGCATGGGATGACGCAGAACGCACAACAGCCCTGCGTGCACTGGGTGACAACGCGGTGGCCATGGCAGTCGTCGCGGCAATCTTTTCGCTGATCAGCGTTGTTGACGTCGTATCGCGCCCAGCTGTGCGGGAAGGTGCAGAAGACCTGACAATCACGCTCGCCTTCGCAGCTTTCATCATCGGCCTTGTTGCTGCGGCGATGGTCACCCTGCCCCTTCTGCCGGGACGTTTGAACCGCACCCCGTGGCGCAAGCTGTGGCCGAACGCGCCGGCTGAGATCAGCCGGACCTCGGAAGCTGCCGCACCCGGCAACCAGAACCCAGCCGCCGGCGAACAGGGGGAGGGCAAGTAATGCTGCGCATCGACCCCAAGAGTGATGTTCCGCCGTATGAACAGCTGCGCGATCAGCTCATGGTCCAAATCGAATCGGGTCAGCTGCCTCCGGGGGCTCGTCTGCCGGCAGTGCGCCGCCTGGCCGGTGACCTTGGACTCGCCCCCAACACCGTGGCCCGCACGTACCGGGAACTTGAACGCCGCAGCTATGTGCGCACGGCCGGGCGTAACGGAACGATCGTCACGGAAGATTCCCACGATGACGCTGATCCCGCACTGGAGGCCTCCCGCGCTCACGCCAGGGCACTCAGCGCACAGGGCATCGACGTCGACGCAGCAGTCCGACTGCTGCAGCGGGCCTTCGCGGAACTGAAGAAAGGCTGACCGGCCACCGGACTGCCCACCCCAGTACACAGCACGAGGTGCCGCTCACCTGGGAAGGTGAGCGGCACCTCGTGCTTTTCGCTTTCTGTGCTTTTTCTCAAGGATTGTGCGCACGACCAGCGGCGTATCAGGTCCTTGTTTAGTGTGTTGTTACGGAAGGAGAAGCGATGCTGATTGTCTTGATGGCCATCGTCATCGGCGCGATCATGGCCAGGTCCCCGATCACGGGAGGTTTGGCAAGGGCAGACAAAGCTTCGGTCGACAAGCAAGCAGCCAAACGCGAGCTTCCTCTCCCAGACGACCTGCGTCCGGTGATCACAGACCGACTGGTTCGGCGTGAAAAAACGCTGCAGGCGTGGTCGGTGGCGGGCATCATTCTCGGTGCGCTCTCAATAGCCTTGGTCCCGCTGTTCTACGGCTGGGATACGGGAGACACCTTCTGGGTGCCGCTCATCCTGGGTGGGTTCGGGATTGGAAGCATCGTGGGCAGACTGCGTCTGGTGCGGCGGGGAGTGCCATCGCTGCCAGGCCGGTCCCAGGTGGCCCGACCAGTGCGCCAAACCGTGACCGACTACGTCACCACCAGCGAGGTGATCTGCTTCTTCCTGGTTCCCGTATCGATTGTTCTGAATGTGGCCGGAATGTGGATTTTCCTGGGGCTGCTGCCGTATATCCCAGGCGAATTCAACGGACGCTACGACCTTGTGACCGCTGTGAACATTGTGCTCCTGCTTCTGTGGGCGCTCATGCCGTCCGCGGCCCGCAAGTTTGTCGCAACGCCGCAGCATGCCGGCAACGATCTTGAACTGGCATGGGATGACGCAGAGCGCACGTCGATTCTGCGTGCACTGGGTGACGGTGCGGTGGGCATGGCGGCTATCTCAGCGGTGTTTACGCAGGGGGTTGTCGGCGAACTCATTTTGCACCCCCATGTGCGTCCTGGCGCGGAGGATCTGACGAACATGCTTGCCGCCGGGGCTTTCTTCGTCGGGCTGAACTGTGCTGCGCTGGTCATAGTACCCCTTCTGCCGGGACGTCTGAAGCGCACCCCGTGGCGCAAACTGTGGCCGAACGGAGTCGGTCCGAACACCGGTGAACAGGGGTCGGGCAGGTAACGCTTCGGACTGGCGCGGTCCGGCTGCTGAAGCGGGCCAGGTCGGTTTTCACCTACTCTTGGCGCGTCCGGGGTTGGATCAGGTGGTGCTGAGACCAAACTTTGCTCCGGTCTGACGGAGCATCTGGAAGGTGTCTTTCGTGTCGACTCCCATTGCCCTGCAAGCATCGGGAATCAAGACCCTATTTTTGGCTTGGGGCTGAGAGCGTTCGAGAGTGACCACTGTGTGGTTGTGTTCGCGGGCGTAGGCCACCAAAAGGTAGTCGGCGTTGTCGCCTGTGAATTCAGCTAGCGCCGACGGTTTGAAGCTTTTTGAAGCTGCCCAAGTGGTGAGTTCGCCGAAATGCCGTGCAGTGCCTTGATCGATGGGTCGAAAAAACGCTGTATTAGCATTTGCCTACTCGGCGAGATCGTCCTTACCGGTAAGAAGTTCGTCACGGACTGCCTCGATGCTGCACGCTAATGACTGCAGGTGGGCCTGATGGAGCCAGTCCCAGAATCCAGGTGCAATATCGAAGGCGTAGTAACGGTTCTTAGCTTCGATGAGAACGTTGGCGTCCAGGAGGTACATCAGGCCACTCCCAATTCTGTGGCCAGGTTCTCGAAAGTTGCGTGTTTCTTGGTGCCGAGTAAGCGGTAAGCCTCCCGGTAGGTGGTGGACCCTTCGAAAGTACTGGCGATCACCGCTTGGGCGAACTGGCGGCTAAGCCGAAGTGGCTGCGTGTAGTAGTAGTTGCCGCCGCTGCTTTTGTCGCGGCTAGCCGCGAGAATGCCGATCACACGGTTGTGTTCGTTCTTATAGCGCTCACGATAGTCTTCCCAGGTCAGCAGTTGAGCGTCGAAGATGCGCCTGAGTATCACGAGGGTGCTGACTCGGTATTTTCTGGCAAGGCGTTCTAGCTCTTCGGTATCCGCTTCACCGCGGTAGTCATCGAGGAGCGCAGTAAGCGGAACCAGCACCTCGGCGGCAACTTGGTTGCACCAAAGTTCCTCGGCTGCGCCGTGGCTGGTGGCCATAGCGGCATCGGACAGGGCGCTTGTTCCCAGCCATATGTGAGCCAGTTCGTGGATCAAAGTGAAAATCTGTGCGGCCTTGGTATCAGCGCCATTTACAAAGATCAGAGGTACAAGCGGGTCAGCCAGGGCGAAACCGCGGAACTCTTCGGGGTTGAGTTTGCGATGAGTATTCGCTCCGACCACCCCATTGACCATTACCAGCACACCGATGTTTTCGATGCGATCAATGAGACGGCGCAGGGCATCCTGCCAACTGACAAATGTGCTCCGCTCAGGTAGATCAAAGCCAAGCAATTCACGCATCTTGTCCGCCACGAGCACCGGCGACGCTTGGGTCGTTGCGGAGCCGACAAACTCAGGTGCGACTATGCCGTTGTCTTGCGCATAGGTTCGGTACCAGTCTTGGCGGGCCTGGCACAGGTAGATCGTGTCCAGAAGGTCAGCAGACGGCCGGGGGACAGCAGCGTTTCCGATGGTGCGCATGTCTGGGATAGGCACGTCTTCTGCAGGCGGTTCAGACAGAAACAACAGCCCGAAGGGGGTGTGAGTGTCCGCGGCGAACTTTTCCAGCTGCTTCAATGTCGGAATGCGGGAGCCAGAGAGCCACTCATCGAGTTTGGGCGCACGACGTGCGACAGTTTCGTCGTCCCACCCCGCTCTTTCGACTGCCCACTGGAGCAGATCTGGCGCGACTTCAATGTGGACAGTCATTCCGTCACCTCCAATTTCCACTTTCAAGTCGAGATCTGGCTCTGGTTAACAGTCTACGTAGGAGCACTGACATGAACTTTGCCGAGGAACGGCTGCGCAGAGGCGTTGTGGATACTTGGCGGAGTCAGCTGACAGTCTGCTCGTCGAGCTCCACGCGTTCGCGTTCCTGCGCGGGGACGCGGCGTATGAAAACTGCTGCGATGAGTGCTGCGAGTGCCACGAAACCACACGTGATGAAAGCGGCACCCGCACCATCGGCTTGTGCGCCCTGTTCGGAAAGGCCAGAACTGAGTGCACGGGCCTGAGCGGAACCGTAAATCGAGATCATGAGCGCGGTTCCGGCAGCACCGGCCAGCTGCTGCATCGTGTTGAAGATGGCTGAACCGTGACCGTACAGCTGCTTTGGCAGCGATCCCAGTGCCGTGGTCATGACGGGTGTGAAGATCATGGCCAAGCCGACTGAGAAAGCCGTGAAGATCACAGCAATAAACCACGGGCTGGTGTTCTCGCTGACGGAAGCCAATACGAACATGCTGATCACTGCAATCAGCATGCCGGGAATCAGCAGCGGTTTCGGGCCGAAACGGTCAAACAAGCGCCCCGCAACGGGAGAGAGCGCGGCTTCCAGGATGCCGCCGGGCAAGGTGATGAGTCCCGTAACAAGTGCGGTGGCCATCAGACCGCCCTGGATGAACAGAGGCAGAGTGTTCATGAGTCCCAGCAGAGCTGCGAAGAAGCCCATCATGGCAAGAAGGCACAGGGTGAAGTTGAGGTTGGTCAGCGGGCGCAGGTCAAGAAGCGCTTTGCCGTGTTTGCCGCGCACAATCTGGCGCCATACAAACAGCGCAAGACCGATGATGCCGATGACCAGGATGATTACCGGGGTGCGTGCCTCCGGCCCACCAGCAGTGATCACGCTGATCGAGCTCAAACCGTAGACCAGGCCACCGAAGGCGAATACGGACAAGATCATGGACAGCACATCAATGCCTTCGGACGTGCGTTCGCTGGCGTTGGTCAGTTTGACGGCGCCGATAATCGTCGTGATAGTCACCAGCGGCACCATGATGGTGAAGATTCCGTGCCAGCTGGTCACACTGAGAATCAGACCGGCAGCCGTTGGGCCAAGGGCGGGTGCAGCCGCGATGACAACACCGATCAGGCCCATGACGGTGCCGCGCCGGTTGGCTGGAACCATGAGCATCGTGACGGTCATGAGCAGCGGCATGATGATCGCGGTGCCGATTGCTTGGGCAACGCGGGCAAGCAGCATGATCACAAAGTTTGGTGCGAGCGCCGCGCCGATCGTGCCGACCAGGAAGACGATGGTGGCGAAGAAGAACACCGATCGTGTGGTGAACCTGCCCAGAATCCATCCGGTTAAGGGCAGCACGATCGCCATGGTCAGAAGGAATCCGGTGAGGAACCACTGAGCCAGGTCCGCACCGATCCCCAGGTCTTTCATGATGGACGGAAGCGCAACCGCGACGGTGGTTTCGTTCAACATCATGACGAATGCGGTCGACACAAGAACGGTGAGAACCCATTTCACCGTCGACGGAATAGCAGCGTTTGGTGACGTTTCAGGCACGTTGAATAAGCCTTCAGTTTGGATGGCCCCATGATGAGGGGTGACGGCGGCTGCAGAAAGAAGAAGTGCAGCATTCGGATGCTAGCAAGATTTCAGCTCGGCTTGTACGTTACGTGACACGCTTCATGGACAGTGGCTGGGTGGCGGCTTAGGCCGCTGCACGGGGCTTGCCTGGTCCGTGTGACGAAATCATTCACAGAAGACCACCGGAAATCACTGCCGAGCTTTATCGTGAGCGCATGAGCACGCACACACCCCAGTCTTTCCAGCCCCGAGCCAAACGGCCCGACAAATCCGACGCCTCAAGCCTCGATTTCACGACTCAGGCCGTGCACGTCGGCAACGAGATTGATCAAGGTTCGGGCGCCATTCGCACGCCGATTGTTTTGGCGAACTCCTACGCTCTGCCCGAGGACCCATCCAACGTCAGCTGGTCTGGCACCGATGTCCCTCTTTACACCCGCAATTCGGGTGCTAACCAGCTGGCTCTGCAGCAGAAACTGGCAGCACTCGAAGGCGGCGAGGACGCTGTCGCGCTCGCCTCCGGTGTTGCCGCTTTGCACGCGGTGTTCTTCAGCTATCTCAAGTCAGGTGACCACATTGTCGTTGCCGATGTCACCTATGAGGCCACATGGCGCCTGTTCAAAGAACTGCTGCCGCAGAAGTACGGCATTGAAGCCACGTTCGTTGACGCGAGCGACCCCAAAGAAGTCGAAAGCGCCATTCGCCCGAACACACGCTTGGTGCACGTTGAGGTCATCGCGAACCCGACAACCAAGATCACCGACATCCCGAAGATTGCGGATATTGCCCACAAGGCCGGTGCCCTGTTGGTGGTTGATTCGACGTTCACCCCGCCACCCCTGTACCGCCCGCTGGAAGACGGTGCGGACTTGGTGGTGCACTCGCTGACCAAGTACATCAACGGTCACGGCGACGCGATGGGCGGTGCCGTCATCGGCAGCCGCGAAGCCATCCGCCCAATTAAACAGGACGCGATGGTCGATGTCGGCGGCATCATTTCGCCATTCAACGCGTGGCTGATCAGCCGCGGCTCGATCACCCTGCCGCTGCGGCTTCGCCAGCATCTGGACTCCGCCCAGAAGGTGGCCGAGTTCCTTGACGCTGACCCGCGAGTTGCCTACGTCGCCTACCCGGGTCTGAAGTCACACGCACAGCATGAGGTCGCTGCGCGTCTGTTCGGAAACCGCGGCTTCGGCGGTGTTCTGGCCTTCGCCGTTGAAGGAGATTCCGACACCCAGAACCGCTTTGTGGCGAATCTGCGCGTGGTCACCTCCGCGGTATCGCTCGGACATGACGAATCGCTCATCGTGCACGTCGGCACCGAGGGTCCTCGGGTTGCTGCCTACCCACCCGAGTTCCAGAAGTGGGGTCACCTGCGGTTCTCCGTCGGCCTGGAAGCAGCCGAGGACATCATCGGCGATCTCGCAGCGGCTCTCGATGCCACCTTCGGCCCCCTTTCCTAACTGACAAAGCACGAGGTGCCGCTCACCTGGGAAGGTGAGCG
>NZ_KV789367.1:9720-120209 GCF_001807555.1 Brevibacterium sp. HMSC08F02
CCTGGGAAGGTGAGCGGCACCTCGTACTTTTTAGGACTGGATCAGCGGTGGGACTCGCGGCCGAGTTTCTTCAGAAGCTCAGCTTCGGCATTCGGTCCCGGCTGCACACCGCCGGGCAGGCGGAGCATGAGGGCGACGCCGACAGCCAGCCACAGGCCGAACATCAGCCACGACGGCCATGCAAGCTGAGCCGACCACGGGGTGACCGGCAGGTACAGCACGAACAGGAACAGGCAGAGAACGGCCGAGATGGCACCGATGACGATGCCGCCGTTGCCCTTGCCGCCTACGCGCATGGGGCGTTCCATCTGGGGTTCCTTCTTGCGCAGCTTGATGAATGCAATCGACACAAGGAAGTAGGTGATGACGATCATCGGCGAACCGGCATCGACAACCCAGCCGAGCATTGCCGAACCGAGGAACGGCGCGATAACCGAGAGCGTGCCGATGAACAGCAGAGCGTTGATCGGGGTGCGGTAGGTGGGGTGGATCTTGCCGAACCATGCCGGCAGCATGCCCGACTGAGCAAGTGCCCACATGAGGCGGGATGCTCCCATGAGGAACGCGTTCCAGCTGGTGATGATACCGGCCAGACCGCCGGCGATCACGATCTTGCCCCACGTGGGGTGACCCAGCATGGCCGAAAGAGCATCAGCCGTGACGAGCCCGCCGTCGGCGTTAAGCGCCGCGATGTCGCTGTGGGGCATCGAAATCGAGGTGGTGAAGATGATGACCACGTACCAGGCGGCGGCCATGAGCACGGCCATGACGACGAGCTTGCCGATCTGACGCGGTTTGACGTTGATCTCCTCGGCGGCTTGCGGCAGAACATCGAAGCCGACAAAGAGGAACGGCACGGTGGTCAGCACGAGGGCGAAACCGCTGAAGCCGCCGGAGAACCACGGTTCGACGTGCTTCATGTCGCCGCCGACACCAGCACCGGTGACCAGCAGCAGACCGACGATCAGCAGGAACGACACAACGAACGTCTGGACGAGGGATGCGACCTTCACACCGCGGATGTTGATGTAGGTCAGAATGACCGCGGTGACAACGCCGATGAGCGCCCACGTCAGATACACGTCAAAGCCCGCAACGTTCCACAGGAGGATCTTTTCGATATCCGGCAGCAGGTACAGCGCGGTCTTCGGCACTGCGACGGCTTCGAACATCACCACCGTGATGTAGCCGCCGACAATGCACCACGAACCGATCATCGACAGCTTCGGTCCCATGGCTCGCATGAGGTAGTTGTGCTCACCGCCGGCCAACGGCATAGCGGCCACGAGTTCGGAGTACACAACACCGACGAACGCCATGATGACGCCGCCGCCTGCGAATGCCAGGAGCGCACCCATCGTGCCGGCTTCTTCGATCCAGCCGCCGGCCAGAACAATCCAGCCGAAGCCGATCATGGCGCCGAAGCCCACGAACAGCGCGTCCAGTCGGCCCATGGCCTTTTTGAAAATTGAGTCGTGGGAAACCTCGGTATAGCTTCCCGACTGCTGTCCCGGTGCGTTCATGCTGTCTCCTTTGTCAGCGGCCGCCGCTCGTGTGCGACGAGACTGACTTCTGTGGAACTGTGCACCGCAACAATACGGTCTTTTATGTCGAAATTCACATTGTTTTTACCCAGCATGTTAGAGAACAGGCGGAATCTGCACCGGGATCGAGGTGAATTCCGCAGGGATCAGAGATCCTGCGGCCGAGGTGGTCTGGGGACTTTCGCATAAAGAAAACCGGCGCACAGCAGATGCTGTGCGCCGGCATTTCAGTGGTTCAGATGCCGCGGTAGGTCAGTCGCCGCGGGTGTCCTCCCATTCAGGGCGACGCGCTTCGGGCTTGGTCTCCAGTGCGCACATGATGTAGACGACGATGCTGGCAACAAAGCTGATGAACGTCAGCGCACCGGGGAATCCGGCGTCCTGCAGGCGGCGCCAGGCGACTGACAGCGTCGGGATCAAAGTGGCAAGGCTGAACAGGAATATGAAGCCCCACAGGAGGAACAAGACGATGCCTGTGAGCCCGACGACCGCACCGGCGGCATCGGGGTCTGATGCTGATGCCGCGGCGAACGTGACGATTATCTGAATGGCAAACAACAGCAGGGCTGGAACAAGCATGATGATGCTGTTGATCAGCGCAGGCCACCAGAATTCGGATCTTGAAGCGTATCCGGCGAACCGGAAAGACTTCTTCCAGAAGCGCTTGTACGCCTCCATCATGGAAACGCCGTAGACGGGCTGGCTCAGCGGCAGCGGCACGCCCTTCGCACGGTAGTCATCAGCTGTCAGCAGCTGAGGTGCCGGCTGGCCGTAAGCTGCGTTCGCACCGAACGGGCCGGGCTGGGCAAAGGGGTCCTGCTGGCCGGGCTGACCGTAGCCGCCAGGCTGCTGAGCGCCGGGCTGACCGTAGCCACCGGGCTGGCTGTGGGGTGTCTGTCCGCCGTATGCGCCAGGCTGCGATGGCTGGCTGGGCTGTCCGTACGCACCCGGCTGGCTGGCTGCGCCCTGCTGCTGGCCGTAGTCAGGCTGGTTCGGCTGTCCGTACGCACCCGGCTGGCTGTAGGGGTCCTGCTGACCGTACGGGTCTTGCGGGTTGTTCTGGCCGGCGCCGTTCTGCTGATTGAAGTCCGGATTGTAGGGATCGTTGCTGCCTGGGTAGCTGCTCATAGTCTTTGCTTTCTTAGCTCGCTTGGCGCTCTTGGCCAGTGTGTCGTGCAGTTATCGTAAGGTCAGCGGCCGGAGCGTAACCAGCAACCATTATGCAGATCTCGTCAACCGCGGATTATCAGGCGATGGTCAGCTGTCGGGCCCGCGGGTGCCGGAATCATCATGTTGTCGATCAGGCGGACCGGACCGACGTGAGCGGCAATGAGCGCAAGAGCGGGCAGGTTTTCGGTCACCTCGAGAGTTGCCGGATCGACCAGGGTCAGGTAGTCAAGCGTGACCCCTTCTGTGCTGTCGACCTCTTCCCGCACGCGGTCGAGGTGGAGCTCACCACCGGCCTGAGCGCGTTCGGCTAGCTGGGTGAGTGCGCGGGACAGGACGAGCGCGGTTTCGCTTTCCTCAGGGCTCATCCGCTGGTTGCGGCTGGACATGGCCAGGCCCTTGAGGCTGCGTTCAGTGGGGACGGGCTCGATTTCGACTTCCATGTCGAGGTCAGCAACCATGCGCTTGATGATCATGAGCTGCTGCGCGTCCTTCTGCCCGAAGTAGGCGTGCAGTGTGGCAGGGGAGCTGAAGATGTTGAACAGCTTCGCCACAACCGTTGTCACACCGTCAAAATGGCCGGGCCGTGATGCGCCTTCGAGCACCCTGCCCATACTTCCTGCGGTCACGCGGACCAGGGGACCGTCCGGGTAACCGGGATACATTTCTTCGACGCTGGGGGCGAAGACAAGGTCAACACCGGCACGATCAAGCACCTCGACATCAGCGTCCAGGGTGCGCGGATAGTTGTCGTAGTCCTCAGCATCGTCAAATTGCAGAGGGTTGACGAAGATCGACGCGGCAACCACGGAATTGCCCTGGGCGGCGCGGAACAGCGCTTCGTGCCCCGAATGCAGCGCACCCATCGTGGGGATAAGGCCGACAGTGTCGCCGCCTCGTTCGCGCAGCAGACGCCGCAGGGCAGCGCGCAGCTCTTTTACGGTGCGGGCAACGACAACAGACATACAACCTCCCAGGCACAGCCGGCGTTCAACCAGCCGGACCAATGGTAGACCTGCGGATACAGCGGGTGGGGACAGGCACCTCGGCAGTTTCGCGGCGGTAGGCTGGAAGCATGAGTTTGCCACGCGAAGACGTTGACCCGAACGGCCTGCAGGAATTCTCGGTGGTCTTCACCGACCGGGCCGTCAACCACATGTCCCAGAAGTTCGTCGATGCAATGCAGGAGTTCTACGGCCTGCTGCGCGAAACCTACAATGCAGACGCGGCAGTCGTCGTGCCCGGCAGCGGTTCCTTCGGCATGGAATCGGTGGCCCGCCAGTTCATGGAAGGCCAGCCCACACTGGTCGTGCGCGACGGTTTCTTCAGCTACCGCTGGTCGCAGATCATCGAAATGGGCAAGCTGACCGACCACGAAGTCGTGTCCGCTGTCGCCGCCGATGATTCAGCCACGCCCGGCTTTGCCCCGCCGGCAGTCGACCAGGTGATCGACGCAATTAAGAAGCAGGGTTCCAAAGTCGTTGCCGCAGCACACGTGGAAACCGCATCCGGCATTGTGCTCACTGATGAATACATCAAGGCGCTCGCCGACGCCGTGCACGAACAGGGCGGACTTTTTGTGCTCGACTGCATTGCCTCCGGTGCGCTGTGGGTCGACATGAAGGAACTCGGCGTCGACGTGCTCATCTCTGCACCCCAGAAGGGCTGGAGCGGCTGGCCGGGCATGGGCTACGTCATGCTGAACGAACGTGCGCTCGCCCGGTTGGAGGAAACCGAATCCAGCAGCTTCTCGATGGACCTGAAGAAGTGGCACACCGTTTCGGAAACCTACCGTGCCGGCAAGCACATGTACCACGCGACAATGCCGACGGACGCCATGCTGCACAACCTCGACGTTATGCGCGAAGCCAAGGAGCGCGGGCTGGACAAGATCATGCGCCAGCAGGTCGAACTTGGTGAGCGCGTACGCGTTGGCCTGGCCGAACGCGGCTACAAGTCGGTTGCCGCTGAAGGGTGGGAAGCACCCTCGGTTGTTGTCGTCTACACCGACGACCCGCAGGAGCAGTCCGGTGCGAAGTTCAAGGCCGGTGACCTTCAGGTGGCTTCGGGTGTTCCGCTTCAGGTGGGCGAACCGGAAGGCTTCAGTACGTTCCGCGTGGGACTTTTCGGCCTGGATAAGTGGGACGACGTCGAAGGCACCGTGCAGCGTCTGTTCGACGGAATCGACAAGGCTCTTAAGGCTTAAGGCCAGTCAGGTTTAGGGCCGTTCAGGCCTGAGTTTTCGCGTGTGCGCCGCTGGGTGGCCAGCGGCGCACACGTGTTTTCACACCGTGCCGGTCTCATGCATCTGCGCGATCTGCTCTGCAGTGAATCCGAACTGCGCGAGGACTTCGTCGGTGTGTTCGCCCAGTGCCGGCGGTGCCGTGGCGTCGGCGTTGTCTTCAACGAGCGGGCTGCGGACCATCGGCACCTGCCCGTAGCGGCCTTCGGCTTCGATCTTGATGCCGCGGTGCTTGACCTGCGGGTCTTCGAAGACTTTGTCCATCGTGTTGATCGGTCCGAACGGCACACCGGCCTCGTCAAGCACGTGCGTCCAGTAGTCCATCGGCTTCTGCTTCATGATCTGCGCGACGATGGGGCGCAGTTCGCCGATCAGCCGAATGCGGTCGCGGTTGTACTGGAAGCGGTCGTCACCGCGCAGCAGCTCGAAGTCTGGCAGTTCTGTCAGACGGCGGTACTGTTCGTCGTTGCCAACCCCCAGGATCATGTGCCCGTCTGCGACTTCGAAGACGTCGTACGGGGCGACGTTGGGGTGCGAGGTGCCGGTCTGGGTTGGCGGGACACCGCCGACCAGGTAGTTGGATGCCTGGTTTGCGTTGAGTGCAACCGAAACATCGGCCAGGGTGACGTCGATCTGCTGGCCCTTGCCGGTGCGTTCGCGTTCGTGCAGGGCCGCAAGGATTGCGGTTGTGGCGTACATGCCGGTCATGAGGTCGATGATGGCAACACCGGCGCGGATGGGGCCGGCGCCTTCTTCGCCCTTGGCGCGGCCGGTGTAGCTCATAAAGCCGCTCATGCCCTGGAACACGTAGTCATAGCCGGGGTTTTCAGCCTTCGGGCCGGTGGGGCCGTAGCCGGTAATGGACACCCAGATGAGTTCGGGGTTGATTTCGCGCAGAGTGTCGTAGTCCAAGCCCAGCCGGGCAAGGGATCCGGTCTTGTAGTTCTCAACAACGACATCGGCGTTCTTGGCCAGCCGTTTGATGACGTCTTTGCCCTCTTCGGAGCGGAAGTTGACGGTGATGGACTTCTTGTTGCGGTTGGCCGCAATGTAGTAGGCCGAGTAGCCGTCTTCGGGTGTTGTGCCTTCGAGGTAGGGAGGACCCCAGCTGCGAGTGTCATCGCCGGGACCGGGCCGTTCGACCTTGATGACGTCGGCTCCCAGGTCGGCAAGGTTCTGGGTGCACCACGGGCCTGCCAGCACGCGGGAAAGGTCGAGAACTGTGATGTCCTGCAGTGAATTCTTCATCCGGCCTAACACTCCTTAGCTCTGCGGCCTAAGCTGTCGCAGTCCGCATCGTCGCGGCTCGCGATGTCCGCCCCCATCGTATGTGGTGGCGTGGATCACCTCCCGGCGGGTGTGCTGAATGTCCCGGCGCAGGTTGGTGAAAGCATCGGCGCGGATGAACTGCCGGTGCTCAGCCCCGGTGAGCCTTCAGCTTTTCCACGAGCATGTCGATGGCGTGATCCGGTGTGTCCCACGCGCACATGAAGCGGTAGCCGCTGGGCACGGCCGGCCAGGCGTAGAACAGGAGGCCTTCAGCCTGCGCAGCCTGTGCGACGTGCGGATCGATCTGTGCGATGACAGTGTTCGCATGCACGTTCATGGGCACTGTGAATCCGGCGGCGGACAGTTTGTCTGCCAGCTGGGCGGCCTGCCGATTGGCGTGCTGGGCATTGCGCTGCCAGAGGTCGCCTTCAAACATGGCCAGCAGCTGTGCCGACTGGTAGCGAGCCTTTGAGGACAGCTGCAGCAGCACTTTGTGCAGGTATTCAATGCCGGAGACCTGTTCGGGCTGGAGCACCACCACGGCTTCTGCGTTCATGGCGCCGTTCTTCGTGGCGCCGAGTGACACGATGTCGGCCCCGGCGGTCATGTCCGGAAGCTGGGCCTCACAGCCGACTGCTGCATTGGCCAACCGTGATCCGTCCAGGTGCACGGCCATGTCGAGTTCATGAGCGGTGTGGGCAATCGCCTGGAATTCATCCGGCGAATACACGGTGCCCAGTTCGGTGGAGTTGCTCAGCGACACCGCGCAGCTTTGGGATTCGTGAATGAACGCGCGGTTCGATGCGGCCGCCCGCACGCCCTCCGGGGTGATCTTGCCGGCTTCTGCCTGCGCGGGCAGGATCTTCAGTCCGGCAGTGATTTCCGGAGCGCCGGTTTCGTCGGAGTTGATGTGTGCGCTGGGTGCCGCAATCACACTGCCCCAGCGCGGAACAACAGCTGACAGGGACAGCAGATTGGCGCCCGTTCCGTTGAACACGGGGTAGATGAGGGCCTGCTGGCCGAAGGTGTCGCGCGCCCAGTCGCGCAGCCGCACGGTGTAGGGGTCGTCACCGTAGGCGGGCACGTGTCCGCCGCTGACCCGCGTGAGCGCTTCAAGAACTTCCGGGTGCGCTCCGGCGTAGTTGTCCGACCCGAAGTGGTAGACGCTCGGGTCGTGGGATTTAAGTTCGGGAGTGTTGGATTCAGTCATGTGGGCCTTGGGATTGCTCGTAAAATTACTCGAGGAAGCTGTGTTCTTCGGACGGGAAGACGCCGTCGGCGACTTCGGAGGCGTATTCGACCGCGGCTTCGCGCAGCAGCGAACGGGCGTCAGCGTACTTCTTGGTGAATCGCGGTGTGCGGCCTGAGCCCATGCCCGCGAAGTCGGTCCAGACGAGCACCTGTGCATCGCAGTCCGGTCCCGCGCCGATCCCCACGGTGGGAATGTGCAGCGCTTCTGTTACGGCGCGGGCTGCGGCCACCGGCACCATTTCCAGGACAACTGCGAACGCACCGGCATCCTGCAGCGCCAGGGCGTCGTCAACGAGCTTCTGCACTGCGGCGTCACCGCGGCCCTGGACGCGGTAGCCGCCCAGGCCGTGTTCAGACTGCGGGGTGAAGCCCAGGTGCGCCATGACGGGGATGCCGGCGTCGGTGAGCAGTTTGACGGTGGGCGCCATCTGCACGCCGCCTTCGAGTTTGACCGCGTGGGCGAGCCCTTCTTTCATGAGCCGCACAGCGGAATGGAAGCCCTGTTCGGGGCTGGCCCCGTAGGACCCGAAGGGCAGATCCGCGACAACCAGTGTGTGGGGTGCGGCTTCGACGACGGCGCGTGTCAGCGGGATCATCTGGTCGAGTGTGACGGGCAGAGTGGTGGAGTACCCGTACACATTGTTGCCCGCGGAATCGCCGACGAGCAGAGCGGGAATCCCGGCTTCGTCGAAAATGCTGGCCGTGAATTGGTCGTAGGACGTGAGCATGGCCCACTTCTGACCGGCGTCCTTCATGCGCTGCAGGTGCACAATCCGGGTGCGCCGACGCGGCTTCTGCGCACTGTCGGATGAGGGCGAACCGCCTTCTGTCGAGGCGCCGTCCGGCTGATGCTGCTGACTTGCGGGGGTCGTGGGCCGGCTGCCGTAGGGATTCGGCTGTTCTTCTGCGCTCTGAGCGTTCATGGCCCTAACCATAGTCGGGGGGTCTGACATGGTTCAGCGTCTGACGTGCACTGAGATGCGCGGCACGATCCGCGCCTGAGAGCCTGCCCCTTTGCCCCGGCGGCAGCTTGCCGGAATGATAGGCAAAGATCCCACGGGACCTAAGCTCCGCCTCGTGATTTCGGCGGCCCGGAAACCCGGGCCCACTCCCGCGACAGGCGCGTGGAAGCGTGCGAAAGGACAGTATGAACAACGACGGCGTCAAGACCGGCTGGCGCAATTACCGGTTCCCCATCTTCGTGTTATCGGGGATTATCCTCGGCGCGATCATCGGGCTGGTGTTCGGTGAGCGGGCGGTTGTTCTCAAGCCCCTGGGCACGCTGTTCATCAACTTCATGTTCACGCTCGTGGTGCCGATGGTGTTCTTTTCGATCGGCTCCGCCGTGGCGAACATGGATTCGGCTAAGCGTCTGGGCAAGATCATGGGCTCGATGATGGCGGTGTTCATCAGCACCGGCATTGTCGCGTCGATTGTCATGCTGGCAGCGCTGGGCATTTTCCGGCCGTTCGAGGGGCTGACGGTCAGCATGGACGAAAAGCCCGATGCCGGCGAAGAGATCTCGCTGGGCGATCAGATGGTCGGCGCGTTCACGGTCGATGACTTCAGCAAGATCCTGTCGGCCGAAAGCATGCTGCCGCTCATCATCTTCGCGGTGCTCGTGGGTCTGTCGTGCGGCTCGATCGGCAGGCTGGGCCAGCCGTTCAAGGCGTTTCTCAATTCCGGCAACGAAGTCTTCATGAAGCTCACGAGCCTCGTGATGTTCTACGCCCCCATCGGCCTGGGCGCCTACTTTGCAGCGCTGGTCGGTGAGCTCGGTCCGCAGCTGGTCGGCGGCTACGTTAAGGCTTTCGCCGTGTACTACCCGGTGGCGATTGTCTACTTCTTTGCGGCTTTCACTCTGTATTCCCTGCTGGCGGGCGGTGTCCCGGCTATGCGCCGCATGTGGCGCAACATTCTGGAGCCGGCTGCGGTGTCGTTGGGCACGGGCAGCTCGGTTGCGTCGATTCCGGCGAACCTGCGCGCGGCCAAGCGGATCGGTGTTCCGCAGGACGTGCGCGAAACCATCATTCCGATCGGCGCGACGATCCACATGGAGGGTTCGTGCCTGTCGGCGATTCTCAAGATCGCGTTCCTGTTCGCCGTGTTTGAGCGCGACCTCTTCACTCCGCAGGCGCTGCTCATCGCGATTCTCATTGCCCTGCTGTCGGGAATGGTCATGTCCGGTGTTCCGTCGGGTGGTTTCCTCGGTGAGCTCATGATCATCACCATGTACGGCTTCCCGCCGGCTGCTCTGCCGGTCATTTCAGTGATTGGCACCGTGGTCGACCCGCCGGCCACCACGGTCAACGCGGCCGGCGACAACGTGTCGTCAATGCTGGTGGCACGGGTTGTCGACGGCAAGGACTGGATGAATAAGAAGGACCGGACGGAGGTTGCCGAGGCGCCGGACGCCTGACCGTTTTCTTGCCCATTTTGGGCCGCCGTCAGCAGGGTGCTGCACACTCTCGTGAGGTGGCTGTGTGACCCACCGCGCACATTTTTGGTGGTTTGCGTCACACGATGTAAGGTTCTGCCATTCCTTTCAGAGTAAATGCTCAGAAAACACACATACTCACGGAGAACATGATGGTTGATGCGATTAACACCTTCTTAGTTGCGGTCAAGGATTTGGTGTGGGGACCCTTCCTGCTTATTCCCCTGCTGCTCGGCACCGGTCTGTACCTGACCATCCGCCTGGGTGGTCTGCAGTTCGTCAAGCTGATCCCGGCAATGAACCTGGGTCTGATCAAGCGTCGCGACAAGGGCGAAGAGGAAGGCGATATTTCGCAGTTCCAGGCGCTGACCACCGCGCTTGCGGCAACCGTCGGCACGGGCAACATCGTCGGTGTTGCAACGGCCCTGAGCATTGGCGGTCCCGGTGCTCTGTTCTGGATGTGGATAACCGGCCTGGTCGGTATGGTCACCAAGTACGCCGAAGCGTTCCTCGCAGTGCGCTTCCGCACCACTGACACCGCCGGTGAGAAGAGCGGTGGCCCCCAGTACTACCTGGAGCGCGGCATCAAGGGCCCGCTGGGCAAGGTTCTCGGCCTGTCGTTTGCCATCTTCGCCGCGGTTGCCTGCTTCGGCATCGGCAACCTCACGCAGGGCAACTCGATTGCTTCGAACGTTGAGAACTCCTGGCACGTGCCCACCTGGGTCACCGGTCTGGTTCTGACCGTTCTGGCCCTGGTTGTTCTGGTCGGCGGCATTCGCTCGATCGGTTCGGTCACCTCGGCTCTCGTGCCGGTCATGATCGTCTTCTACGTCGGCGCTGCCATCTACATCCTCATTGCGAACATTTCGGGTCTCCCGGCTGCTTTCGGTGAAATCTTCCGAGGTGCCTTCTCCGGTACCGCTGCCGCAGGCGGCTTTGCTGGTTCGGTCATCCTGGTTGTCATCCAGATGGGTGTTGCCCGCGGTCTGTTCTCGAACGAATCCGGTCTGGGTTCGGCGCCGATTGCCGCCGCTGCCGCCAAGACGACGCACCCGGTGCGTCAGGGTCTGGTTTCGATGACCCAGACCTTCATTGACACGATCATCGTTGTGACCTTCACCGGTCTGGTCATCATCACCACCGGTGTGTGGAAGGCAACAGACGAAGCCGGTGAGCAGATCTCGGCATCGCTCATGACCGGTGAGGCCTTCACCTTCGGTCTGCCCGGCCAGTGGGGTCATTGGATCGTCACGGTCGGCCTGGTTCTGTTCGCCTTCTCGACCATCCTCGGCTGGTCCTACTACGGCGAGCGCAACCTTGAGCGCCTGTTCGGCCGCCGCGCGGTTGTTCCGTTCCGCATCCTCTTTTCGCTGGTCGTGTTCGTCGGCTGCACCACGGAGCTCGAGGTCGTGTGGAACTTCTCCGACGTGGCCAACGGCCTCATGGCTCTGCCGAACCTCATCGGCATCCTGATCCTGTCGGGTCTCATTGCTCGCGAAACCCGCCACTACCTCAAGCACGACCCCAAGCTGGTCGCTTCGAAGGAAGAAATCGAAGCCTTCATGGCCGACCAGCCGGGTTGGGCCGAATGGAAGGCGGGCAACCGCGTAGGTTCTTCGCGCGGCTGAGTGCCGTGTCAGTGGGCAGTGACATGATGGGTTCATGCGAACACCGCGCCTGTTGCTGCCCGCTGTTGCCTACCGGGACCTGACCTCACGCTTCGATTCCGGTGCGCTCAACCGCGGTATTGCCTACGCGCAGGAACAGCGCTTGGCAGCGGTGTCGTGGTTTGCCGACGACAGCGTGATCGAAGCCGAGGTTGTCGGCACTGATTCCTATTCCGTACACGTTGAGCTCGCGGGGGCTTCTGCTCCCCGCGAGCTCGACCTTTTGGATTTGCCCATGCCTGCACGCAGCCGGGCTGAAGAACTCCAGTGGTTCACTCCCACAGCGTGCATGTGCACCTGCCCAGTGGGCAGGGACTGCAAACACGCGGCAGCGCTTCTGCGCTGGACTACTTCGCTGGCCAGCGTCCAGAAGTTTGGGGGAGTGGGCCACCTGTCGCCATTGGCGAGTGCTGACCTGAGCTTCGTCGCGGACTGCGTCGAAAAGTCCACGGGACACATTGACGAACTTGACGTTCCCATTCGCCAGCTGGCCCCCGTTCCACATGATCGGCGCACCACTCCGGCGTGCGAAAACCCCGTCGGCTGGCCCACGGGTCTCAGCGGACCCGGGCAGACAGCGGAAGTCGACTCCACCTCGGCGGCTTGGGGTGGGGAGCCAGTCCTAGTTGAGGACGGCGGAGAAGTCGATCCCGACCTTCTGTTTACCGACCTGCCGACCGAAGACCCCGTGCGCGCACCCGAACCGCAGTGGCGGCAGGCCTTGCGGTTCCTCCAAGCGCCGGAAGCTCCGGCGCGCGGCGGTCTGGCCATTGCCTTTGAACTGCAGCGGCGCATCAGCTGGTTCGAACAGCGGGCTGGTGGCGGGACCTCGGTGTCTGCCGAGGATGCCCTGGACCCCAATGTGCAGCTGGTCATCCGTCCCATGCGGCGCGGCCAGCGCGATGCCTGGATCAAAGGCGGGCTGACCTGGCGCTCGCTTATGTCCGGCGGTGATCCTGGGCTCGACCCCGAACAGGCCACAATTCTGGGGCAGATCTACCGTCTGCACCTGTCCGAAGGTGTGGGCCGGGCCATGCGGGAAGATCACATCGATCTGGCAGACACCGGCAGCAGGCTCATGTGGGAACTGCTGGAGAGCGCCCTGCAGACCGGGGTCGAATTCATTGGACTGGCCCCGATTGAATCGGTCCGTTGGGGAGGTACGGCTTCGACTGAATTCTCCATTGCCAGCGCGGAGGGCACGCGGGCACACGGCGGGCTGCAGCTGACACCCGCCCTCAGCATTGACGGTGAACCCGTCCGGCGGCCCAAGTTCTTAGGACCGTACGCGCTTGCCGACATTGTTCTTCCCGGTGATGGGGCAGATGAGGGTGGTCACGGATCCGGTGCTGCGGGTGGTTCTGGTGTTCGTGTTCGCATTGCGCGTTTAGACCGTCCGGCGCACGAAGGCCTGCAGAGGCTGCTGCTGTCCGACGGCTTCAGTGTGCCCGCTGAGGATCGGCAGGAGTTCTTCGATGAGGGTCTGACCGTGCTGAGTCAGTCGGCTGCCGTAGTGAGCGCGGATTCCTCGGTGGAACTGCCGGACTCGACAACCCCGCAGCTGAACCTCACGGCCTCTTTCACCGGCGATCACGTCGACCTTTCGTGGCAGTGGCGGTATCGGATGCCCAATCGGCGTCTGCCGCTCAACCCACCCGCCGGCAGTGGGGCTGGCGGTGCTGCCGGAGGTGCTTCCGGCGGTGCCGGAGGCGCCGGAGGTGCCGGTGCCAGCGGGCAGCGCAATATCGAGGCTGAACGCGACATCCTCGTGGAAGTCCACCGGCAGTGGCCCGATCAGGCGCGCGAAGACACGTTGTCTTTTGACGGTGTTGAAGCCGCCCAGTTCACGGCCGAAGTTCTGCCGCAGCTGGAAGAATCGCCGCTCATCGAGGTGTCGGTTTTCGGCACACGGCCCGATTACGTGCACATTGAGGGAACACCGAATGTCAGTGCGGTGGTCAATGAGCGCAACGACTGGTTCGACCTCGCCATGTCAGTGCACGTGGGCGATCGCGAACTTCCCTTCGCCACGGTGTTCACGGCGCTCGCCCGCGGACAAGACGCTGTGCTCATGCCGGATAAGTCCTACCTCAAATTGGACCACCCGGTATTCGACAAGCTGCGCGACCTCATCCGCGAAGCAACGGTCCTGCAGGAATGGTCGCCCACCAAACAGCGCATCGACAAACACCAGGTGGGTCAGTTCAAAGCGCTCGAAGACATCGCGGACACCATTGAAGGCGACACTGAATGGTTTGAGCGCATTCGCGCGCTCGCCCAAGTGGACGAACTTCCGACCGCCCCGCTGCCTGCGGGGCTGAAAGCCACACTGCGCGATTACCAGCGCGAAGGCTTCCAGTGGCTGAGCTTCTTGTACGGGGCTGGTCTCGGCGGAATCCTCGCTGATGACATGGGCTTGGGCAAAACCATTCAAACGCTCGCGCTCATTGCCCACGCCCGCGAAACCGCGGCGGGTGCGGTGGCAGAGACCCCTGCCGGCACCTCGGCCCCGGCAGGCACAGACCACCCGGCAGAGGCAGACGACCGGGCCGGCTCCTCGGCCCCGTTCCTGGTGGTGGCGCCGTCATCGGTTGTGGGCGTGTGGCAGGCGGAAGCCGCCCGGTTCACCCCCGGGCTCGATGTGCGGGTGGTCAGCCAGACCAGCAAGAAACGTGGAACTTCGCTGGAAGAAGCGCGCAGCGGCGCGGATGTCATTGTCACGTCCTACACCCTCATGCGGCGCGATTCCGAAGAATACACGAAGCTGCCGTGGGCCGGTGCGGTGTTTGACGAAGCGCAGGCGGTCAAGAATCGGCAGTCCAAGGGCTTTGGTGCGGCCTCAAAGATTCAGGCGCCGTTTCGCCTGGTCATCACGGGTACGCCCATGGAAAACGCGCTAGCTGATTTCTGGTCGCTGCTGCGGATTGCGGTGCCGGGGCTCGTGGGGCCCTATCGGCGGTTCAACGAGGAGTTCGCCAAGCCGATCGAATCCGGTGAAGCCCCAGAGCGCATGCTTCTGCTGCGGCAGACGGTGCGGCCTTTCATGCTGCGGCGCACCAAGGAGCTCGTGGCGAAAGACCTTCCGGAAAAGCAGGAGTCGATTATCAGCGTCGAACTCACTCCCGCACACGCCAAGGCGTACAACACGCTTCTGCAGCGTGAGCGCAAAAAGGTTCTGCGGCTGTTGGACGACATGGATGTTGACGGCAACCGGATGACGGTTTTCCGGTCGCTCACGCTGCTGCGGATGATGGCGCTCGACCCGGCGATTGTCGAAGGCGGCAGCTATTCATCGATCGAATCGTCGAAAATGCAGACACTCCTTGAATCCCTGGGCCGGGTGATCGACGAGGGTCACCGGGTGATCGTGTTCAGCCAGTTCACGTCGTTCCTGCAGCGCATTTCGGACGAACTCACTTCCCGAGGTGCCGCCCACCTGTATCTGGACGGCTCGGTTCCCATGAGCGAACGAGCGGATTTGGTGACGGCGTTTCAGGAGGGCAGGGCGCCGGTGTTCCTCATATCGCTCAAAGCCGGAGGAGCTGGGCTTACGCTTACCGCCGCTGACTACGTGTTCATCATGGACCCGTGGTGGAACCCGGCAGCCGAAGCGCAGGCGGTCGACCGCGCTCACCGCATCGGGCAGGACAAAAAGGTCATGGTCTACCGGCTGGTGGCGCAGGGGACAATCGAAGAAAAGGTTGTCGACCTGCAGCAGCGCAAGGCGCGTCTGTTTGATTCACTCATGGACGGCGGAGCGGGCTTTGCACGCGGAATCTCCGCGGATGACCTGCGGGAGCTGTTTGGTGGGGGCGATGCTTAGGCGGCAGCCGGCAGGCACCTCGTTAGCCCAGGCGTTTTCCCTTCAGACCGCAGCGGATGGAATAAGCCGCTTGGATGTCGTGCTGTACGTGACGCCCACGATCTGAGGAGGTCTCATGGCACGCATTACGATCATCGGCGGACACGGAAGAATCGCCCTGCTGGCAGCACCCCTGCTGGTCAAGGCAGGCCACGAGGTCACGTCGGTGTTCCGCAACCCCGACCACGAAGCCGACGTCGCCAAAACCGGCGCGACTCCGAAGGTCGCTGACATTGAACAGCTCGACACCGCTCAGCTGGCCCAGCTGCTTGAAGGACAGGATGCGGTCGTCTGGTCCGCTGGTGCAGGTGGAGGAAACCCCGCCCGCACAAAGGCAGTCGACCAGGATGCTGCGATCCGCTCCATGGACGCCGCCCAGCAGGCAGGCGCCAAGCGCTATGTGATGGTCTCCTACTTCAACGCCAGCCGCGATCACGGTGTGGACCCTGACGACAGCTTCTGGCAGTACGCAGAAGCAAAGAGCATCGCGGATGAACACCTGCGCGGGACGGAACTCGACTGGACGATCCTCGGACCCAGCCTGCTCACGCTCGAACCGGGCAGCGGCACAATCACCGTTGACGGAAAGGGCAGCGAGGTTTCGCGCGAAAACGTCGCGCAGGTCATCGCTGCCGCGGTCGAGGACGACAACACCATCGGCCGCACGATCAACTTCGACGACGGCGACACTCCTATCGCTGAAGCAATTCACTGATCAAACCCGTGCGCCCGCGGTGCTGAGCACAGCCGTCCAGCACCGCGAGCGCACAGCCCTGTTCTGGGCGCTGATCTGGGCTTAGGGTAGAGCCAGACATCAACCACGATCCACTGCAAGGGGGCAGCAGAGAGTGTCAGCCAAACCGTCCGCGACAGCAGTCCAGACCAGCCTGAGCACGCAAGTGCACCATGACCCCACCTCGTGCGCGGGAGAACACGAAAGTCCCCTCGACTGCGCGGTCCGCGAAGGCGGGCACGCGCTCGTCGAACAGCTGGTGGCCAGCGGGGTGACGCGCGTGTTCGGGGTGCCGGGCGAAAGCTACCTGTCGGTGATCGACGGGCTGTACGACCACACCGACGACATCGAAATCATCGTCACCCGGCAAGAAGGCGGCGCCGCAATGGCCGCAGCCGCCCACGGTGCTCTCACCGGCGAACCGGGCATCTGCATGGTCACCCGCGGACCGGGTGCGACAAACGCCAGCATCGGCGTGCACGTGGCCAAGCAGGACGCCAGCCCCATGGTGCTGTTCATCGGTCAGATTCCACGCGACCACCAGCACCGCGAATCCTTCCAAGAGGTCAACTACCGACAGATGTTCGGCGAACTGGCCAAGGAAGTCATCGAAATCAACACCGTCGAGCGGGTTCCCGAACTCACTGTGCGCGCCCTCAATGCCGCGGTGTCCGGCGAGCCCGGTCCGGTGGTTGTTGTGCTGCCCGAAGACATGCTGGTCGAACAGACCGACGCCCCGCTGAAATCACGCACCACGCCTGCGCCGGTGCTGCCCGATGCGCACTCGGTGCAGGAAGCGCACCGCCTGCTGAGCGAAGCTGAAAAGCCGCTCATCATCCTGGGTTCCACCGGCTACGCGCCGGAACTCGGCCCGCTTGTCACCGACTACTGCGAGCGAAACGGGATTGCGCTGGCGGCCGCGCACAGGCGGATGCACCTGGTGGACAATTCATCACCCGCCTACGCGGGAACCTTCGAGTTCGGCAGGTCAGTGCTGGAAAACAACGCTGACGAGGCGGATGTCATCTTCTTCCTCGGCTCCCGCCCTGATCCCAACACGGGGGAGGAATGGGAGAACTACCGTGGCGGCGCGGCCAATGGCCAGGCTGGGCCTGGAGTTATTCACGTGTACCCCGATCCGAACGTCATCGGCCGGTTCTTCCCCGCTCATGTTGGGACTGCCGCCAGCCCACTGGAGTTCATGCGCGCGCTGGTTGAACACGAGGGTGGTGCTTCGGCTGGTGCTGGTGCTTCGGCTGCAGCGGCTGGTGGTGCGGCTGACGGGGGAGCCGGAGATTCCGCGCTCGCCGATGCCCGACGGGCCTGGCAGAAGAAGCTGCACGACGACTGGGCCGGCTACATCGAGCGGAACCTGCAGACATCGCTCGGCGGGCCGTTCATGCAGAAGTTCAACGCCCGGTTCGACGCGGAAACCATCATCACCAACGGCGCCGGGAACTACACGGCTTGGGTGCAGAAGAACCGCACCTACTCGACCTTCCCCTCGCACGTTGCTTCGCAGTCCGGGTCGATGGGCTACGGAATTCCGGCAGCGCTCGCGGCCGCCTTGGAGCACCGCGATCGGACAGTTGTGACCTTTGCCGGCGACGGCTGCTTCATGATGAACGGCCAAGAGCTCGCCACGATGGCCGCCAACAACCTCGACGTGCTGGTGATCGTGGTCAACAATTCGCTCTACGGCACCATCCACATGCACCAAGAGCGCGAATACCCGGGCCGCCCCGTCTTCACCAGTCTGGACAACCCCGATTTCGCCGCACTCGGAGCGGCCTACGGGGCCCGCACCGCCAAGGTGAGCACACCGGAAGAGTTCGATGCGGCCCTTGCCGAGTTCGCCTCGGCCCCGGGTCTGCGGTTCATCGAAGTCGTCACAGAAGGCTACTGAGCCGCGGGGCCTCTGGCGCGTTCTCACGCGCAAATGCAGATTCACGCTTTAATGCAGCGCATTAGCGCGTGAATCTGCATTAAAGCGTGAGTCTGTGCCACCTAGACGGCTGGTCGCCGCCGTGCCCGGGTGACTGCGCCGTGGCAACCCGCCCTCAGGCATTGAACACGTCGGTGAGCACGTCGACGACAGTGCGCGCCGCCGGTGTCAACGGCGCATCGGTGGACGTGAGGATGACAATGTCGCGGCTGCCGCAGATTGTTCTGGGAAGAATGTGGACGTTCGCGGGGGCCATCCGCATCAGGTAGGGCGTGGCCAAGGTGACACCCAACCCTGATGAAGCCATGGCCAGTGCCACCGCGGAGTCAGTGACAAGGTGCTTCTCTCGAGGCATAACGCCGAGTTCCCGGCAGGCCAGCCGGAACGCCCGACCCCACGTTGAATCAGCCGGCGGCAGAATCCACGGTACGCGGCCCAGTGCGCGCCGCAGGATTTCCTGATCGCGGAAAACATCACCGCGGCCTGGCGCCAACCCAAGTCCGACAGGAGACCCACCGGCGCCTCGGGTGCTTCCGGCGGCACCTCCATCGTCAACCCCGCCAGCCCCGTCGCCAACCCCGCCAGCCCCGTCGCCAACTCCGCCCGAGTCCACAGGTGCGGCTTCGTGAGCCGCTGCATCCACCTCGTGAGTTTCGTCGATGCTGGGGCCGCCCTCGAGCCCAGCGGAAAGGCTCTTTACCTCGCGCCCTTCGGCGGTAAGGGCCGCCATGCCGCCGGGGCCGACGGCCACGGACAGCCGTTCGCGGCGGACGGGTTTCATGTGCACACCGCGGCGCGGGGGCAGGCGCGCATCAAGGTAGTCGATGCCGATTCCAACATCGATCAATCCCGAGGCCACCGCCTCCTGCATTTCTTCGACGTCAACTTCGATGGTTTGAACGTCGATGCCTTTGCCCTCCAGCTGCTGCGAGGCTGGCTGCATGGCTGCGACTGAGGCCGATCCGAAGACCCCCACGGTCACGGTTGTGTCGGCGGAGGCTCCGCGCATGGCTCGGGCGGCTTGGCGTTCGGCGGCAACGACCGCTCGGGCGCGGGGCAGCAGCGCCCGCCCGGCTTCCGTGAGGACAACGGACCGCCCCCGAGGTGAAACTACGGGTGATCCGACTGCTCGGCTGAGTGCCGACATGTGTTGGCTGACCGCGCCGGCCGTGTATCCCAGGCGGGTGGCGGCCGCGGCCATTGTTCCCTGCTCGGCGACTGCGACGAAGGTGCGCAGCTGTGTCAACGTCCACTGCATATGAGCAAGCTACACGATTCATCAGCAAAGCTAAACGGAAGCTTAAAAATATATCGCTTGTCCTTACGGCTCAGTGGGTTCACGATGGTGGTGTGGCCCGTTGGGACCACCGGCGAACTGGTCAGCGTCGACCTCATCGCCGTATCCCTCGGGCACTGTTCAGCGTTGAACAGCCCGCTGCCATCAGCGTTGATCGGCAGCCCGACGAGAGGAGCTTTCGTGAATGTGAATGTTCCCCAGACTGTTCCCACGTCCGCGTCCGTGGTCATCATCGGCGGCGGCATCATGGGCACAGCCACTGCGTACGAACTGGCAAAGGCCGGCGTTGAAGACATTGTGCTCATTGAGCGCGGCGAACTGGCCGGCGGTTCCACAAGCCGTGCTGCCGGTGGTCTGCGCTGCCAGTTCTCGGACGAAGCGAACATCATGCTCGGCGCGCGCAGCTTGGAGATCTTCCGCCGCTTTGAAGAGCAGATGGGCCAGAACATCGACATGGTCCAGTCCGGCTACCTGTTCCTGTTGGACAACGAAGCCGATGCCGAAAAGATGGCCGCCAACGTGGAACTTCAGGCGTCCTTGGGTCAGTCGTCTCGCATGATTTCCCCGGCTGAATGCGGCGAACTCAACCCCGTCATCCGCACCGACGACCTGGTTGCCGGCGCTTTCAACCCCTTCGACGCCCACTGCACACCCGAGGCCGCTGTGGCCGGCTACGCCAAGAACGCCCGCCGGCTGGGGGTCACGATCGTTCGCGGGGTGGAAGTCACCCGAGTCATCGCAGAGGGGGACGAGGCGGAGCCCGGCTCCCGCCGGATCACTGGTGTTGAAACATCGGCTGGACCGATTGCCGCTGACACCGTGGTGTGCGCGGCCGGAGCGTGGTCGAAGAAAATCGGTGCCGACGTGGGCATTGACCTGCCGGTTGAACCGCTGCGCCGTCACATTGTGGTGAGCGAACCGGTGAACTTCGACCCGCGCCGGCTGCCGTTCACGATCGACTTTTCGACCAGCTACTACTTCCACTCCGAAGGTGCTGGTCTGCTGTTGGGTGCTCCGGAGGTTGAAGACACGTGGGGCTTCAGCACCCAGCAGGACCCCGCGTGGCTTGAACTGCTCGCCGAACTCATGGAGCGGCGCACCCCCATGCTCGACGATGTTCAGCTGCGTCGCGGCTGGGCGGGCCTCTATGAGATCACCCCGGACCACAATGCGCTCATCGGCAAGTCTTCGCAGGTCGACGGCTTCATGTACGCCACCGGCTTTTCCGGTCACGGATTCCTGCAAGGCCCGGCGGTCGGCGAAATCATGGCGGACCTCTACCTGGACCGCACTCCGCTGATCGACATTTCGGGCCTGAGCCTGGACAGATTCGCATCCGGCGAAGTCCGCAAAGAAATGAACGTCGTGTAAGCGCGGGCGGCAGCTTTAGATCGTGGCGCCGGCACTCCCGCCGGGCTGGTACGGCGCAGCTGGGCTGGTACGGCGCCCGTGGGACGAAACCCCGCAGCGCCAGTACTCCAACCGCAAGCCCCAAACTCACCAATCTTCCGAACTCACAAGACTGAAGAACCAACTCAGAAAGGACACGCACATGTCACTGCCGACACAGCAGCAGATCCTCGAGACCACCAAGAAGGCGCTCGCCGCGTGCGGTGCCGATTTCGACCAGCTGACCTCCGCCTCGTCAGGTGGTGCGGGAAGCCTCACCCTGCGTTCGCCGATCAACGGTGCCGAACTCGGCCAGGTGCCGGCCGATGACGAAGCGGCCATGGGGCGCAAGCTCGACGCTGCCCGCGAAGCCTTCAAGCAGTGGCGCGATGTCCCTGCGCCGGTGCGCGGCAAGGTCGTGCAGCGCTGGGGCCAGCTGCTGGAGGAACACAAGTCTGACCTGGGCGAACTTGTCACGATCGAGGCCGGCAAGATTCCGTCTGAAGCTGCCGGTGAAGTGCAGGAGATGATCGACATCTGCGAACTGGCGCTCGGTCAGTCGCGTCAGCTGTTCGGCAAGACCCTGCCGTCGGAGCGTCCCGGCCACCGCCTGATGGAAACGTGGCACCCGCTGGGCGTTGTCGGCATCATCACGGCGTTCAACTTCCCTGTGGCCGTGTTCGCGTGGAACACCGCACTCGCCCTCATCGCCGGTGACACGGTGGTGTGGAAGCCGTCGGAAACCTCGTCGCTGTCGGCCATTGGTGCGGAGGCTCTGCTGCGCCGTGCCGCGAAGGACTGCGGTGCGCCGGAAAACCTCAGCCAGGTGCTGCTGGGCGACCGCGACCTCGGTGCGGCCATGGTTGCCGACAAGCGCGTCGACCTGGTTTCGGCCACCGGTTCGGTTGCCATGGGTCGCAAGGTCGGCCCTGTTGTGGCTGAGCGCTTCGGCCGGGTGCTGCTGGAACTCGGCGGCAACAACGCGGCAATCGTCGCACCCAGCGCAGACCTCGACCTGGCTCTGCGCGGCGTTGTCTTCGCAGCCGCGGGCACGGCCGGCCAGCGCTGCACCACGCTGCGCCGCCTGATCGTGCACTCCTCGATCGCCGATGACCTCGTTGACCGTGTGGCCAAGGCCTACGGCACGCTGGCCATCGGTTCGCCCACCGACGACGGCACGCTGGTCGGTCCGCTCATCAACAAGGCTTCCTTTGACGCCATGCAGAACGCACTTCGCGCGGCAGAAGAACAGGGCGGAACGGTTGTCTGCGGCGGCAAGCGCGTGCTCACCGACGAAGCTGACGACGCCTACTACGTCGAACCGGCCGTCGTCCGCATGCCGTCGCAGACGCAGATCGTGGAAGACGAAACCTTCGCACCCATCCTCTACGTCATGGAGTACGACGACTTCGACGCTGCCGTGGAACTCAACAACGCGGTTCCGCAGGGCCTGTCGAGTGCCGTGTTCACCTCGGAACTTGCAGAAGCCGAGCGTTTCCTCGCCTACTCCGACACTGGCATCGCGAATGTCAACATCGGTACGTCCGGTGCTGAAATCGGCGGCGCATTCGGCGGCAATAAGGAAACCGGTTGGGGCCGCGAATCCGGCACCGATTCCTGGCAGGCCTACATGCGCCAGGCGACGAACACCATCAACTACTCGGGCGAACTGCCCCTGGCCCAGGGAGTCGAATTCATCTGATGTAAGGGTTTGACTGCGGGGTTGGGGTTAGGGCTCTGAGTTGGGCCTGGCTTTGGCTTTGGCTTTGCGTCCTGACACTGCCTGACTCTGCTCCTGCGTGCAAAAACTCCGGTTTCTGCTGCCACGTGCAAAAACTCGGTCGGAATCGCTGATTTCGGCCGAGTTTTTGCACTTCAGAGCAGAATGTAAACGCAGGCAAACGAAGCGCTTCCGTCCCTGTTAGGCAAGGCATAGCTTGCTGGCGGAAATCCGCGGAATGGGCAGTATCGGAGTATGGGAACCGTGATGCGCATTTTCCGTGAGTACAAGCTGCTGGCCGCGGTGCTGGTGGAGCTCATCGTTGTTCTCGCGCTGCACTTTTCCGGCCTGACCACCGCTGCGCAGCTGGTGGCGACGGTATTCGTCGGATTCGTCATCCTGCTGACCGTCATCGACATGGTCAAGCAGCTGATGCGGCGGGAGTTCGGGCTCGACATTCTGGCCGTCGTGGCGATGACCGCCTCGCTTGCGGTCGGCGAGTATTTGGCGGCGTCGATTATTGCGCTCATGCTCACCGGTGGCGAGGCGCTGGAAGACTACGCGGCCGCGCGTGCCCGCCGTGATCTGCGCAGCTTGTTGGACCGCGCCCCGCAGCGGGCACACCGACTGCCGGCTGTTGATGCCCCCGTTGACCAGGCAGAAAACATTGAAATCGACCGTGTGGAGCCCGGCGATGTTCTGCTTGTGCGGCCTGCCGAAGTTGTTCCCGTTGACGGCGAGGCGATTGACGCGGGTTCGTTCGATGAATCGTCTTTGACGGGTGAGTCGGCGGCTGTCGCGAAGGATGTCGGCGACACGATTCTGTCTGGTTCGGTCAACGGCACGCAGGCCGTGCGGATGCGCGCAACGCGTTCGGCGGCGGATTCGCAGTACCAGAAGATCATTGCTTTGGTGCGCCAGACTGAGGATCAGCAGGCGCCGATTGTTCGTGTGGCCGACCGCTACGCCATGCCGTTTACGGCAGTGTCTCTGCTGATCGCAGGGCTTGCGTGGTGGCTCAGCGGTGACCCTGTCCGGTTTGCCGAGGTGCTGGTTCTGGCCACGCCGTGCCCGCTGCTGATTGCTGCTCCCGTTGCGTTCCTTGGTGGTATGAGCCGGGCGTCGAATGCGGGAATCATCGTCAAGGGCGGTGCCGTCCTTGAGGCGTTGGGTTCGGCTTCGACCGCTGCCTTCGACAAGACGGGCACACTGACTTACGGCCGGCCGACGGTTGCCAAGGTGCGCGCCGTTGGTGTCTCTGAGGACGAACTGCTGGCTGTTGCGGCTGCTGCCGAACAGTTCTCATCGCACGTTTTGGCACTCGGGGTGATTGAGGCTGCTGAAGGGCTTTCATTTCCCGAGGCGCGGAATGGGCGCGAGGTCGCGACCGAGGGTGTCGAGGCTGAGGTCAGCTTTGGTGCTGGCTCGGATGGTGCGGCTGCTGGCGCGGCCGGCGGCGCGGGTGGCTCCGTTGTTCGCGTTGGCACGCTTGGTTTTGTTCGCGGCATGGCGCCGGAGGCGTTTGAGGTTGAGTTCGAGGCCGGACAGACTGTCGCTTATGTGTCGATCGGCAGTGAGTATGCCGGTGCGCTGATCCTTGATGATCAGGCGAGGGACAACGCCGGACAGTTGGTTTCGGAGCTTAGGCGTCATGGCTTTGAAAAGGTCACGATGCTCACTGGCGACAATCCGCACACTGCGCAGGCGATTGCTGCGGAGGTCGGGATTGACGATGTGCACGCTTCGCTTCTGCCGGAGGACAAGGTTCGTCTGCTGCACGAGATCGAGCCGAAGCCGGTCATCATGGTCGGTGACGGTGTCAACGATGCGCCGGTTCTCGCGGCTGCCGGGGTTGGCATTGCGATGGGGGCTCGCGGCGATACAGAGGCCTCCGAAGCTGCTGATGTCGTGATCACCCGTGACGATATTTCCCGTGTTGGCAAGGCTGTCGACATTGGGCGTTGGACTTTGGCGGTGGCGAAGAGTGCCATTTGGATCGGCATCATTTTGTCGCTCGTGCTGATGGGCTTCGCCTTCTTCGGTTTCATTCCAGCCGTTGTGGGTGCGCTGCTGCAGGAAGTCATCGACCTGGCCGCGATCGTCTACGCACTGCGAGCACTGAAGGGCCCCGAACGGTTCAAGGTGTAGTCAGGGTTTCCAGCCTCGTGCTCGCAGGGCGTCTCGAATCGCCTGTAGGTATTCGGCGGACGGCATTGATTTGGTCACTCGGATGACAGTCCAGCCTGCCGCCTCGAAAGCGCGGTATCTGCGGATATCGCTGGACCACTGTTGTGAATCGGTCATGTGGTGGATGCCTTCGTATTCGCAGCACACCTTGTACTCTTCCCAAGCCAGGTCGGGTTTCCTGTACTCGCCGATGCTCGGCAGATAGACCCGCGGGTTGACTGCCGGTTCGGGCAGTCCGGCACGAATGATCTCGAGGCGCAGGCTCGTTTCCCGAGGTGACTGCACCCCTGACCTGGTCAGCGGCAGGGCTTTGCGCAGAGTTCTGTAGGTGCGGGACTGCGGCAGCTCCCGGATGAAGCTTTTAAGTTTGGCGTGTTCGACTTTCGGGCCGCCATTCCACGTGCCCAAGAGTCCATCAAGAAGCTGCACCGCCTCACGGAAGTTCAATTCCGCAGCGATTTGAGCCATAACTTCCAGTCCGGATGCGACTGGCAGGTCGAACCAAAGGACTCTTTTATCTATGGGTTTGCGGTTGGACCTGACGTTCTTCATGCGAATCTGTCTGCCTCCGCGGCCGGTACTTACGAATACCAGTTCTTCACGCTGGAGTCTGTAAGGCAAAACCATGCCGTAGAGCGCCCCCGCAGTAGGCCCTACTCCGGTCGCTTCCGGGTATTTGCTCTGCACGGCAGAAAGCAGTTCCCGCTGTCTAAACCACAAGTCATCTGCCCAACGTGGCGCACTGCCGATGCTTCGAATGTCACCGAACGCTCGTACGCCGTGAACCAGCTGTCGGCTGTTGGCATCGATTGTCCACCTGGTTACACCGTTGTTCAGAAGGCTTCCCGTGGTGGCAATACCTGTGGCCGGTTTCCATAAACCGGACGTCGTGTTTTCTCCATGCCCCATATTCGGAAGGTAGGGGCGCTCGAGCAGCGGGCGCCACGGGTTTCTGGACCCTGTGGATAGCACCGGAGTTGTCCCCTGCACGGAGCACCGAAGTCAAAGCTCTGGAGAATCTGCTCCTGCGTGCAAAAACTCGGTTAAAAACGCGGTTTTGGGCCGAGTTTCTGACCACCTAAGCAGATTCCGGAGTTTTTGCACGCAGGAGCAGAAGCAGAAGCGAAGGTCGGGGCGGGGCTAGTCGGCTGGAGTTCTTGAGTTTGCCTGTAGGCCATGCCGGTGCGTGTTGCCGTTTGTGCTTTACGCCCCGGTGAACGCGTCGATGAGCGCTTCTGCGCTCGCACGGCCCTCGGCGATGGCGGTGGGGTAGTCCTCGCGCAGCATCAAGGACATCGTGCCCGTGTACGCGACCATGAGCGCCGACGCCAACGCCTCCGCTCGGCTGCCTAAGCCTGCCGCACCACCACCCGCCGAGGTGCCGCTCACCTCTTCACTCCCACTTCCCGGGGCGTCACCCGCGTGGGCGGACGAGGCGCCGCTCACCTCTTCACTCCCATTTCCCGGGACGTCATCCGCCTGGGCGGACGAGGCGCCGCTCACCTCTTCAGCGCCCTCACTTCCTGCCGCCTCGCCTGTGATTTCGCGGGCCGCGGCCAGGAGTCGTGTGCGCAGCAGCTGGGTTTCTTCGTCGAGAACGGCCTGCAGCTGAGCGCTGGGGTGTTCGATGGCGGCAGCGGTCCCGCTGAAGGCGCACCAGCGTTCGGTCATGTGTTCGCCCTGGTACGTCGTAAGCGCGTCCCAGAGGGCCAGTGCCCGGTCCTTCGGACAGTCAGCCGCGGCGATTTCGGCGTCCCACACGTCTGTCCAAATATGCAGGCGACGGCGCAGAGCAGCCGCGATCAGCCCTTCTTTGCTCCCGAAGTGTGAGTAGAGACTCGGCGGGGAGGCCTGTGCGTCTTTGAGGATCCGGTCGACTGGGGTGGAAATAACTCCGTGGATGAACAGCAGCGCGTCGGCGGAATCCAACAGTCGTTCGCGGACCGGCTTGGTCGTTTGCTTACGCACCGAACTTGCCGCAGGCCTACCCGCCTGCTTACGCACCGAACTCGCCGCAGGCCTACCCGCAGGCCTACCCGCCTGTTCAACAGGCTGATTGCCTGCTGACCCATCCGCGGGTGCACTCGGAGATTGACCCGCCTGGCTGCTGGCCTGGCTTGTCGGCTTCATGGTTCGCAATCGTACTCCTGCAGCTTTACTCAACTTGAAGGTCACGCTGTCGCAACAGCTCGTCTGCGCAGCACAAAAGTATAACGCTCGTTTTATTTTCGATATAACGTGCGTTATCGTTGCAAAGAGGCGTGAGGCTGGGACGTGCAGCTTTCGTAAGCGAAGCCCTCGCCGCGAGAAGCACCAACAAGCGAAACGTCCGCCGTGCGAAACCCCCGCAAGGAAAACCAGCCAGCAAACGCAGCAAACCTACAAGCCAAAAGCGAAGGAAGTGCCGTGCCGAGCATTTACATCAACGGACAGTGGCAAGAAGCGGAATCAAACGAAACCCGAGACATCCTCTGCCCGGCCGATGGATCGCACGTCATCACTGTCAGCGAAGGCGACCGTGCTGACGCCCGCCGCGCCATCGAAGCCGCCCGCACCACCTTCGACGAAGGAACCTGGGCCACGACCCCGGCAGCCGACCGCGGCGCCATCGTCAACCGCCTGGCCGACATCCTTGAGCGCGACAAAGACAAGGTCGCCCGCATGGAATCGCAGGACACGGGCAAGCGCTTCGTCGAGTCCCAGCAGGACATGGACGACATCATCAACGTCTTCCGCCACTTCGCAGCCCTGGCGGACAAACACGCAGGCCGCGTGGTCGACCCGGGCGACCCGACCATCTCCAGCCGCGTCGTCACCGAACCGGTGGGCGTGTGCTCGCTCATCACCCCGTGGAACTTCCCGCTGCTGCAGACGGCCTGGAAGATCGCTCCGGCCATCGCCGCCGGAAACACCTTCGTGCTCAAGCCGGCCGAGCTGACTCCCCAGACCGCCATGTGGCTCATGGATGCCCTTGACGAGGCGGGGCTTCCGGCCGGTGTCGCAAACCTCGTCACCGGACCGGGTGCCACCGTGGGTGCCGAAATGACGGAAAACCCGCAGGTGGACCTCGTGTCGTTCACGGGTGGTCTCGAAACCGGCCGCGTGATCATGGCCGCTGCCGCTCCGACCGTGAAGAAGGTCGCCCTGGAACTGGGTGGGAAGAACCCCAACATCATCTTTGCCGACGCTGATCTCGAAGCAGCAATTGACAACGCGCTCACCGCGATCTTCCTGGACTCCGGCCAGGTGTGCTCGGCTGGTGCTCGTCTGATCGTCGAAGAGTCGATTCACGATGAGGTCGTCGACGAACTCGTTCGCCGCGCCGAACTGATCCGCCTGGGCGGCCCGTTTGACGAAAACGCCGAGACCGGCCCGCTCATCAGCGAAGACCACCTGAACAAGGTGCACCGCTACGTCGAAGAGGCCATCGAAGACGGCGCTGTTCTGCGCACCGGCGGCAAGCGCGGCGAAGGCGAACTGGCGCAGGGCTCCTACTACCTGCCGACCATCCTCGACCGCTGCGACCAGTCGATGCACTGCGTCCACGACGAGTCCTTCGGCCCCGTGCTGACGGTCGAAACCTTCTCAGGCGACACCGTAGAGGCGGCCGAAGACGCCGCAGTGGCACTGGGCAATGACACCATCTACGGCCTCGCCGGTGCCGTGTGGACCGAAAACGCCGGCCGCGCCGAACGTGTCGCCGGCCGCCTGCGCCACGGCACCGTCTGGATCAACGACTTCCACCCCTACGTCCCGCAGGCCGAATGGGGCGGCATGAAGCAGTCCGGCATCGGCCGTGAACTCGGCGAAGACGGCCTGGCCGAATACCAGGAGGTCAAGCACGTCTGGCACAACACCAAGCCGGCACCGGCCGACTGGTTCTCCGGCCGCAAAGCCTGACCCACCCCTCAATCTTCTGTTCTCAATTCCAAGGAGTGTTCCCGTGAAGAAGCACTATGACTATGTGATCGTCGGCGGCGGTTCCGCCGGTTCGGCGCTCGCCAACCGCCTGTCGGCTGACCCCAGCACCAGTGTGCTCGTGCTGGAGGCCGGCCGTGCGGACTTCAAGTTCGACCCGCTGATCCACATGCCCGCAGCGCTCATGTTCCCGTCGGGCAACCCGATGTACGACTGGCGCTACCAGACTGACCCGGAACCGCACATGGGCGGCCGTCGCGTGGCGCACACCCGCGGTAAGGTGCTGGGCGGTTCGAGCTCGATCAACGGCATGATCTTCCAGCGCGGAAACGCCGGTGACTACGACAAGTGGGCCACCTTCGAAGGCATGGAGGACTGGGACTACGCCCACGTCCTGCCGTACTTCAAGCGCATGGAAACGACGCTGGCCGGTGCTGATGAGTGGCGCGGCGGTTCGGGCCCGCTGACCCTTGAGCGCAAGAAGGCCAACAGCCCGCTGTTCCAGGCGTTCTTCGAGGCCACCCGCCAGGCCGGCTATGCTCCGACCGATGACGTCAACGGCTACCGCCAGGAGGGCTTCGCCCCCTTCGATGCGAACACCTACAAGGGTTCGCGCATGAGCGCTTCGCGTTCCTACCTGTGGCCGGTTAAGAACCGCAAGAACCTGGACATTGCGACTCTCGCTTTTGTCACCCAGCTGCGCTGGAACGGCACCCGTGTGACCGGGGTCGACTTCGTACGAGGCGGAAAGAAACCGCACAGCGTCTCCGCCGGCGAGGTGATCCTCTGTGGAGGTGCCTTCAACTCACCTCAGGTGCTGCAGCTGTCCGGTGTGGGCGACCCCGACCACCTGCGTTCGGTGGGCATCAAGCCGCGCGTTGATCTGCCGGGTGTCGGTGAGAACCTGCAGGACCACCTCGAGGTCTACCTGCAGCACGAATCGGTGCAGCCGGTTTCGATCCAGCCGTGGCTGAAGATGTGGAAGGCCCCGTGGATCGGTGCGCAGTGGCTGTTCGCCAACGCCGGTGTGGGTGCTTCGAACCACTTCGAGGGCGGCGGCTTCATCCGCACCAACGACGATGTCGTCTACCCGAACCTCATGTTCCACTTCCTGCCGATCGCCGTGCGCTACGACGGCACCGGTGGCGACCACGAACACGGCTACCAGGTGCACATCGGCCCGATGAACTCCGATGTTCGCGGCCACGTGAAGATCAAGTCGAACGACCCCAAGCAGCACCCGTCGATCCTGTTCAACTACCTGTCGACCGAAAACGACCGTCGCGAATGGGTTGAGGTTGTGCGCGCTGCACGCCACATCCTGTCCCAGCCGGCGTTCGCACCGTTCGACGGCGGCGAACTGTCGCCCGGTAAGGACGTTGAAACCGACGAGGAGATCCTCGACTGGATCCGCCGTGACGCCGAAACCGCTCTGCACCCGTCGTGCTCGGCGAAGATGGGTGTCGACGACATGTCGGTTGTCGACCCGTCGTCCATGAAGGTCCACGGCACCGAGGGTCTGCGCGTTGTCGACGCTTCAGTCTTCCCGACCATCACCAACGGCAACATCTACGCACCCGTCATGATGGTTGCTGAGCGCGCTGCCGACCTCATTGCCGGCAACACCATGCTCGAACCCGAATACCCGCCGGTTTACAAGGCTAAGTCCGGTATGCCGCTGTACCCCGAAGGCGATCCGCGCAACAGCGCGTGGAACGCCCGCACGGACATCCCCAGTGCGCTTGAGGCAATGGCTGCGGGTGATGACAAGTGAGCAGCACCCCATCAAACCCCAAGCCGCAGTCCCAGACTGCGGCGGGCGGCACCTCGTCAGCTGTTGGAGAAGTCGAACCTGAGCTTCGGCCCCAGGTGACCAGCCCCAAGGTCAAGCCGGTTGTGCTCGGCGTGACCGGCGTGTTCATCGCGCTGGTCGCCGGGTGGGCGCTGTTCTTCACGGAGTCGGCCGAGGCGACACTCGGCGTGCTCGTGGGATGGATCGGCAACTGGTTCGGCTGGTTCTACATCTTGCTGGCCACCGCGATTTTGGTGTTCGTGGTGGTACTCGCCCTGCGGTACTCAAAGATCCGCCTGGGCAAAGACACGGACCGGCCCGAATACTCGACGTTCGCGTGGGCATCCATGCTGTTCGCAGCCGGCATCGGCACCGACGTGATGTTCTTCGCGGTTGCCGAACCCGCCTCGCAGTACCTGGCGCCTCCCGTCACGGAGGCCGGATCGCTTGACGCGGCACGCGAAGGCACCGTGTGGACGCTGTTCCACTACGGCATCACCGGCTGGGGCATGTACACGCTCATGGGTATCGCCCTGGGCTACTTCGCCCACCGCAAGGGACTTCCGCTGGCAGTCCGCTCGGCGCTCTACCCGCTGTTCGGCAAGCGCATCAAGGGCGGCGTGGGCAACGCCGTCGACATCGCAACGGTGCTCGGCACGATCTTCGGTGTTGCAACCTCGCTCGGTATCGGCGTGGTCATGCTCAACGTGGGCCTGGACATCATGTTCGGCATCGACCAGGGCACTCCCGCTCAGGTGGGCCTCGTGGTCGTCGCGGTTCTCGTGGCAATCGTGTCGGCGACATCCGGTGTTGATAAGGGCATCCGCATCCTCAGCCAGCTCAACGTGGTGCTCGCACTCGTGCTGGCCGGCTGGGTTCTGGTGTTCGGCGACACCGCATTCCTGCTGCGTGCCGCAACCATGAACGTCGGCGACTTCATCAGCATGTTCCCCGGCCTGACGCTCGACACGATGGCATACGACCACCCGGCCGAATGGATGAACCTGTGGACCCTGTTCTTCTGGGCCTGGTGGGTTGCCTGGGCAAGCTTCGTCGGCATGTTCCTGGCCCGCATCTCCAAGGGCCGCACGCTGGGCCAGTTCGTCATCGGCACGCTCACCATCCCGTTCATCTACATCCTCATGTGGGTGACGATGTTCGGCAACACGGCCATTGCGCGCATCCGTTCGGGCGACACCGCGTTTGCCGAAGCTGCAGTCGAGACACCGGAATCCGGTTTCTACATGCTGCTGCAGCAGTTCCCCGGAGCGTTCTTCCTGGTGGGACTGGCAACGTTCGTCGGTCTGCTGTTCTACGTGACATCGGCTGACTCCGGTGCACTGGTCATGGCAAACCTCACCAGCCGCCTGCCGGATGCCGAAACCGACGCCAAGCCGTGGGTGCGCATCCTGTGGGCCGTGGCAACCGGTGTTCTGACGATCGCCATGCTGGTGGTCGGCGGCATCACCGCGCTGCAGTACGCCACGGTTGTTATGGGTCTGCCGTTCGCATTCGTCATGATCTTGGTTGCCATTGGTCTGCTGCGCGCACTGGAAGGCGAACGCAAGCAGACGCACGCCATGATGGATTCGCTGCGCTCGCAGGTTGTCGGTGCTGGTGGTGTTGTTGGCAGCGGTGCTGGTGCTGGTGCTGCGGGTGGCACTGGTGCTGGCAGCTGGCGGAATCGTCTGCGGCGCCAGTTCGGCAATGTGTCGCTGCGATCCACGCAGGAGCGCATGTCCGAGGTCGTCATCCCCGCGCTGGAAGAAGTCGCAGCGGAACTGCGTGAGCAGGGTGTTGACGCGCAGATCACCCGCGAAGACGACGTGTCGAAGAAGATCAAGCACTCCGTGTCGCTAACTGTTCAGGGCACGCACGAAATGCTGGAGAACTTCGACTACACGGCGCAGATTCGCCAGATCAAGGCCGCAACCTACGGCACCCGCATGCGCGAAGCAGACGATGTCTCAAGCCAGCTTGAGGTCAAGGTGCCCGGTGGCGGAACCTACGACATCTTGGATTACTCGCGTGAGCGGATCGCCCACGACGTTCTCGACCACTACACGTGGTGGCTGAACTCGAACGTCGCTGTGACGGAGGAGACCAAGGTAGGGGAGTAACTCTGCTGCCACGTGCAAAAACTCCGGATTCTGCTTATACGTGCAAAAACTCGGCCGAAAACTGCTGTTTCGGCCGAGTTTTTGCACGCCAGAGCAGATTCGGCCCGCTTACGCCGTCCGGCCTAGGCGTTCAGCTAGGCGGTGGAAGCCCGGGTCTGGGTCGCCGAAGCGGTGCAGCGTCATCGAGATTGCCTGCTCGTGCAGGTAGTAGCGGCCTTCGATGCGGCCCGAGGCGGTCACCGGTTCATCGAGCACGGCCACTTCCGGTCGGTCGACAATGGCCTCGAGCACTTCGGGTTCCGCCGCGCCAATGTTGCGCACGCGGGCTGCTCCGTTCACCAGAAGCTGGCCATCGGACAGGCGCTTGCCGAACTCCCCGGCTGATTCAAGGGCGACGCCGCCACCCGTGCCGTTCGCGCTTCCGCCAGCGTCCACCCCAGAACCAGCGGCCGCAACCGCTGCCGCGCGGACAGACCCTTCAGCATCAGAGGCAACACTCCAGGTTAGCGGTTTACCCAGACGCTGAGCAGCTTCGGCAACGCGGGTGATTTCCACAGGCTTTGCCTCAGCAGTCACGCGCACGGTCACAGCCGTGGGCAGGTAGCGGAAGATGTTCGCTTCGGCGGCGAAACCGTCCGAGTCGCGGGCAACACCGAACTCGTGGCGAATGGCTTCGTCATCAGAGCGGCGGGCGCGTTCAAGCCAATCGCGTTCATCACGCGTTGTCGCAGTGCCCGAAACTGAACCACCCGCAACACCCGAAGATGTCGAGGATCCGGGGGCCTCCACCTCGTCAGCCTGACCAGCAAATTCTCCCGAACCAGGCCTGTCCGCCCAGGTGCCCATCATGTGGACGTAGTTGGGGCCGCCGGCCTTTGATCCCAGCCCGACCGACGACTTCTTCCAGCCGCCGAAGCTCTGGCGGCGCACAATCGCGCCCGTGATTCCGCGGTTGACGTACAGGTTTCCGGCCTGCACGCGACCGAGCCATTCGTCGACTTCGCGCGGATCAAGCGAGTGAATACCGGCGGTCAGACCGTACTCGACGGCGTTCTGCAGGCGGATGGCTTCGTCAAGATCGCGCGCGTGCATGAGCCCAAGCACCGGCCCGAAGCACTCCGTCATGTGGAAGAACGACCCCGGCTGCACGCCAGTCCGAATACCCGGACGCCACAGTGGTCCGGGCATGCCCGGTGTCCGCTGGTCCGAATCTGACGAGGTGCCGCCGGCTCCCACCCGCTTCTCACCAGGGGAAATGTCTCCGGTCGGCATGCCGGGTGCCGCAGCGAGCAGTTTCGGTTTGATGAGCCATTCTTCGCCGACTTCCAGGCGGGTCAGCCCGCGCTGGAGCTTGTCACTCGGGGCTCCCGTCAGCGGTCCGACTGTGGAGGCCAGGTTGAGCGGGGAGTCCACAATGAGAGATTCCGTCGCGTCGACCAGCTGGCTCAGGAAGCGCTGTGAGTCGTACATCGAGCCCACCAGAATACCCAGCGAAGCGGCCGAGCACTTCTGTCCGGCGTGTCCGAATGCTGAGTTCACAAGGTCGGCCACGGCGAGGTCGCGGTCGGCGGACGGGGTGATGATCATTGCGTTCTTGCCGCTGGTTTCTGCGTTGATCGCCAGGGAGGGGCGGAAGGAGCGGAAAAGTGCGGCTGTGTCAGAGGCTCCTGTCAGGATGACCCTGTCAACGTCCGGATGGCTGATGAGCGCCTTGCCGGTTTCGCTTTCGATCGGCGGCACCAGCTGCAGGACGTTGCGCGGGATGCCGGCTTGCCACAGCGTTTCGACGATCATCCGCGAACATTCGGGCGTCATGCCCGAGGGTTTGTGGATGACGGCTGAACCTGCGGCGAGTGCTGCCACGGTCGATCCCGTTGGGATTGCTACGGGGAAGTTCCACGGAGGTGTAATGACAGTTACTTGATCAGGTGTGAACTGCACGCCGTCGCGGGTTTCGATTTCTTCGATCTCGAGGGCCTGGTCGGCGTAGTAGCGGATGAAGTCGATGGCTTCGGACAGTTCGGGGTCGGACTGGGCGAGTGTTTTGCCAGCTTCGGCCGCTGCGACTGCGAGGAATTCGCCGCGTCGCTGTGCGAACAGTTCGGCTGCCCGCTGGAAGTAGGGCAGGCGGCCGCGTGCGCCGAGTGCTGCCCAGTCGGCTGCTGCCTGCTTGGCGGTCTGCACGGTTGTGTCGACGTCGAAGTCATCTGCGGTTCGCGGGCTGATGTCGATGCGCTCTGCCGCTGCGATCACCTGCCTGGACCATTCTTGGTTGGCCGGCAGGGCGGGGTCGGTGTTCGGCTCGTTTGCGAAGCCGCGGACGGGGGCCGCTGCGGGGGCGGTCTCCGCGGGACCCACGCCCGAGGCGCCTTCGGGGTTGGCCGCGGGTGTTTCACCCGATGCGCCCGCATCTGCCGCGTGTTCCTCACCTTCACCGGTACCCGCGCTCTCACCCGAGGTGTCGGGCTGGGAGCTGAGCGGCGCCTCGTGCAGTCGGTTCTGCGTGCGGTTGGGGCCGGGAGGTGTGTCGCCTTCGCGGGCGAGCACGGTTTCGAGGTCGCTCAGCGAGGCCAGGAAGCGGCTGCGTTCGCGCTGGAAGATGGGCCCGCCGTCGGTCAGGTCGAAGATGCCGGACATGAAGTTTTCGTTTGCGGCGTTTTCTTCTAGGCGGCGCACCAGGTAGGAGATCGCGACGTCGAACTGTTCGGGTGCGACGGCCGGGACGTACAGGAGGACGTCGCCGACGTCTGCGGCAACCTGCTCGGACTGTTCTTCGGCCATGCCGTGCAGCATTTCGAATTCGATGCGGTCGTCAACGCCGCGCCGCTTTGACAGGTGGTGGGCGAAGGCGATGTCGAACAGGTTGTGTCCGGCGACACCCAGGCGGAGTCCCTTCATGTTCTCTGGGGTCAGCAGCCAGTGGAGGACGCGCTTGTAGTTGGCGTCGGTGGCCTGCTTGGAGGGGTTGACGGTCAGGGGCCATTCGGCGGTTTCGGCGTGCACGCGTTCCATGGAAAGGTTTGCGCCCTTGACCAGGCGCACTTTGATGCCGGCGCCGCCGTCGGCCACGCGCTGTGCCCCGAATTCGGCCAGCCGCTGGGTGGCTGCGAGTGCATCCGGCAGGTAGGCCTGCAGCACGATGCCGGCTTCCAGGTTCTTGAACGCCGGTTCGCTCAGCAGGCGTTCGAAGACGTCGATTGTCAGGTGGAGGTCCTGGTATTCCTCCATGTCGAGGTTGATGAACTTCTGGCCGCGGCCCGCGGCTTCGAGTTCGACGGCGTCTTCGTACAGGGGGCGCAGGCGGTTCACCACGTAGTCGACCGTGCCCGGGTAGTCCCACATGCTGATCTGCGAGGCAACGGAGGACACTTTGATCGATACGTAGTCGACATCGCTCCTGGCCAGAAGCCTGCGGGTGTCCTGCAGGTGGCGGTCGGCCTCTTCTTCGCCGAGCACCGCTTCGCCCAGAAGGTTGATGTTGAGGCGGTGTCCGGCTTCGTGCATTGCCTTGACAGCTTTGCCGAACGGTTCGGGGCGGGCGTCGATCACCATGTGCCCGACCATCTGCCGCAGGCGAGCCTTGGCGACGGGGATGACGACGTGCGGCAGCTTCTCAGCCATGGCGGCGCCGGCCTTGATCTGCATGCGCTCCGCTAGTGGCAGGGATTTGGGGGTGAGTTCGGCGATTTCGGTCAGTGCTTTTGCTGCGGCCCGGGGGTCTTCCGCGCGGATGACTCGGTCCACAAAGCCCTGCGTGAACGGCAGTCCGTTGGGGTCTTTCAGCACCGCCGCCAGGAGGCGTGCGCCCTTGTCGGCCTGGCGGGTGGCCTTGTTGGCGGCCTCTTTGGCCGAGGTGGTTGTTCCGGTTGTGCCAGCTGCCGAGGTGGAACTCGCCTCACCCTGCTGGTTCGCCTTGCGCAGCCACTTGCGGACGGTGCTGATGGCTTCGGCGCTGACTGCGGACAGTTCGGCGTCGGTGATGAAATCTGCTTCTGTATGCGACACGATCGCTCCTCTTCACTGAGATGCTCAGGCCGCCGGATGGCTGTGGTCTTCTGACTTCGGCCGCCCGGTGTGTGCTCACGCCACGGTGCATGAGCCGTTTTCGACATTGTGGAGCCGAATGGCTGACATCAGCGCACAACGGGCGATAATCTGAGTCAAAACTCGCTGGTGCCCGAGTGGGCAGTCTTTGTGGGTCAGGCTTCGACTGGGAGGTGTCGTGGCAGGTGTGGAGCGCGGGCAAGCCGCCCAGCGGGCGCGGATGGGGCGGCCGGAAAAGCAGCCGAGCGCGAACCGAGCAGTGGCACGAGCTTTGGCGCTGGCTGGGCGAGATGTCGTCGGCCAGGCCTACGGGACTCGCGGGTTGGCCGAAGAATTGGGTCTCTCGCAGACCCTTGTTTCACGTGCCTGCCGGTGGTTGGAGGGTGAGGCTGACAGTGCGCCGAACGCGGATGAGTTGCCGACTTGGGTGCTCATCGATGAAATCCGGGTGGAAGACAGCCGCCTGACGCTCATCTTCAGGGCAGGGGAGGGGATGAGTGCCTCGCGCCCTCAGTGGGGTTCTACGAACAGACGGCGTCGCGGCTGGGCGTTTTTGGGCGCTTTGCAGCAGTGGGCGGATAGGGATGTGTTCAGCATCCACACCGTCACACCGAATGGCTTGGCCCGTGTATGCGAGTTCCATGACTTTGACGCTTTCGCCGGAGCGGTCGCTGGACTCCTCACCCACGTGGGCAGTGGGGTGGGGCTGGCAGGTTCACCCGGCCGTGAAAGTGTCCCCGCTGCGGACGGCGTTCCCTTCGATGTCCTGGAGTTTTTGGCCGATGCGGTTTCCGCGGACGTCAACACGTTCTTCTGGAGGAGGCCCGTTGAGGCGCTCCAAATTCCATCTACTTTTGACTCACTTTCTGGTGCTGTTGGCGCTCTTGGTGCCTCAAGCACTGCAGACAGCTCAAGCGATTCAGCTCCGGCAGGCAGAACAGACAGCTCGGGCGGCCAACATCGGGGCGACCAAAACCAGGACGATAATCGCTCCGATACTCGACGCCCGTTCCTGCATCCGTGGCGCGAAGTCGGTGACATTGTGTGGCGGCGAACCCTGGTGGCGGAGCTTGAAGCTGACATCCGCGAACGCGATCTGCATGCCGGTGATCAGGTGTCGGTGAGGCATTTGGCTGCTCGGATGGGTGTGGCGCAGAGGGAGATTGTGCGCGGCTTGGGCGAACTGCAGACCAGCGGTGTGCTGGAGCGAGCGGGCAATGTGTTCCGGCTGCCGGTTGTCTCCGGTGAGAGCGTGCTCGACCTCTACGCTGCGCGGTACGCGGTGGGGATCGTGGTTTTGCGAGGCGCCTCGGCAGGTAGGACCTCGCACCAATCCGCATCCGGGCGCGCTGCCGCGGGAGTTTCCAGCGCCCACCAGGCGACAGCCGCCCGCCCAACCTCCAGCCAGCGCACCCCAAGTGAGCTGAGTGGGAGCCGGGTGGCGCCTCGTGCGGAGCGGGCCCGGGGATCCCTGCACATTGCGGACCGCGCCCTGTCGCGGCTCGAGGCGGATGATTCATTGGGCCCGCGGTCGGTGGATCGGCTGGATTTGCAGTTTCAGCAGGGGCTTGCGGAGGCGTCGGGTTTGGAGCACACGGCGGATGTTTTTGATTCGCTGGGGCAGAGGCTGCGGCTGTTGATTGCGATTCTGCGAGTGGATTACGCGCCCGCGGCGGCGAAGATCCGCTCGGATAATGCGGCGATTCTGGCGGCTGTGCGCAAGGGTCGGGCAGACGAGGCTATTGCGGTGTGGCGCAGCAAGATCGAGAACGCGGTGCGCCACATGTCATCCGTCGCGGGTCTGCGCCGCTTCGATGTGGCCGCCTGGCTAAGCCTGGTTGAGTAGGCAAAGGCCGCAAGTGGCAACCAAATGCCCCCGCTACTGATTGAAACTTCAATCTGCAAGTGTGACAATCGAAGCATGACCGATCGCGAAAAGCAGCACCCAGAACACTCGAAGCCGGGCGTTTACGTGTCCAAGGGCAAGGCGTTCGAGCGCGACATGCGCTACATCGACGACCGCATTGTGGCCGACCTGGCCAACACGCCGAAAAAGCACGATGACCAGGTTCTGTGGCCCGTTGAGGCCGGACGGTACCGTCTGGCGGCGGCGAAGGCGTGTCCGTGGGCAAATCGCACGCTGATCGTGCGCAGGCTGCTGGGTTTGGAAGACGCGATTTCGCTTGCGTTGGCTGGACCGACGCACGATGAGCGTTCCTGGACCTTCGACCTGGATGAGGGTGGCGTCGACCCGGTGCTCGGCATCGAGCGGCTGCAGCAGGCCTACTTTGCCCGCTTCCCCGACTATCCGCGGGGGATCACTGTTCCGGCAATTGTCGAGGTGGAAAGCGGCCAGGTGGTCACGAACGACTTCAATCAGATCACCTTGGATTTCTCGACGGAATGGACCGCGTTCCACCGTGAAGGCGTGCCGGATCTGTACCCTGAAGCGCTGCGGGATGAGATGGACCAGCTGATGCACTGGGTGTTCACCGAGGTCAACAACGGTGTGTACCGCTGTGGTTTCGCGGGATCGCAGGAGGCTTATGACGAGGCCTTCGAGCGCCTGTTCACGGCTTTGGACCAGCTTGAGAAGCGCCTGACAGGCCAGCGTTTCCTGATGGGTGACGCGATTACCGAGGCGGATGTTCGCCTGTTTACGATGCTCGCGCGGTTTGACGTTGTGTACTACTCGCACTTCAAGTGCAACCGTCAGCAGCTGCGCGACTTCCCGGCGCTGTGGGCGTATGCCCGCGACCTGTATCAGATGCCCGGTTTTGGTGACACGATCGACTTCCAGCAGATCAAAGATCACTACTACATCGTGCAGAAGTCGGTAAACCCGACCGGCATTGTGCCGTTGGGTCCGGACACTTCGGTGTGGATGGAACCGCACGGGCGTGAGGCACTGTCGGACCGCCCTTGGGGCGACGGCACAGCGCCACAGCCGGTGGGCTGATTTTCAGTTCCGAACTCACGAGGCGCCGGGCCGGTTCGCGCGCCAAACTCACGAGGCGCCGGGCCCGGGTGGCGGGCCGAGCCTCGCCACCCGGCCGGGCCTCACCTCCCGGCCGGCCTCACCACCCGCCGGCCACCCCGACGCTGGAAACTCACAGCCCTCGGCCGATGAGTTCCTTCATGATTTCGTTTGTGCCGCCGTAGATCTTCTGTACGCGGGACGATGCGTAGGCCCTCGCGATGGGGTATTCGTTCATGAAGCCGTAGCCGCCGAATACCTGCAGGATTTTGTCGACGATGGTGTTCTGCATGTCGGTTGCCCAGTATTTAGCGGCTGAGGCCTTTTCGGTGGAAAGCTTGCCAGCGGTGTGTTCGGCAATCGCGTGGTCAACGAACGTGCGTACGGCCAGTGCTTCGGTGGATGCTTCGGCCAGAACGAATTTGGTGTTCTGGAATTTGACGATCGGCACTCCGAACGCTTCACGGTCCTTGGCGTACGCAATGCCAGCACGCACTGCGGCTTCGGCAACTCCGGCACCGCCGACGGCAATGGCCAGGCGTTCCTGCGGCAGCTGGTTCATCAGCTGGTAGAAGCCCTTGCCTTCGCCGGCTTCGCCGCCAAGCACGTTGCCCACCGGAACGCGCATGTCGGTGAAGAACAGTTCGCGTGTGTCCTGGCCGCGCATGCCCATTTTGTCGAGCACACGGCCGCGCTCAAATCCAGGCGCCCACGTTCCAGAATCACCGACAACGTCTTCGCCGCCAACTTCGGCAACGATAAGCGAAATCCCCTTTGCGCCCGGTTCGTCCGAGGTGCGGGCCACGATGATCACGATGTCGCAGTGGGTGCCGTTGGTGATGAAGGTTTTGGAGCCGTTGATGACCCATTCGTCGCCGTCGCGCTCGGCCTTTGTGCGGATGGACTGCAGGTCGGATCCGGTGCCGGGTTCGGTCATGGCGATTGCGGCGACGTATTCGCCGGAGGCCAGTTTCGGCAGCCAGGCTTTTTTCTGTTCTTCGGTGCCGTATTCGAGGATGTAGTGCGCGCAGATGGACGAGTGCACGGAGTAGCCCCACGCGTCGTCGAAGGCGAGTCCCTGTTCGTGCAGCACAACCGCTTCGTGGCGGAAGTCGCCGCCTCCGCCGCCGTATTCTTCGGGTACGGAGATGCACAGCAGGCCGGCCTGCCCGGCTTTGCGCCACACGTCGCGGTCAACGCGGTGCTGCTGCGCAAAGCGTTCCTGGTGGGGTGTGATTTCGTTGGCGATGAATTCGCGGGTCAGTTTGCGCAGTTCGCTGGTGTCTTCGTCTTCCCAGGTTCCGCGGTAGTCATCGAGGATCATGGTGTCTCCTTTGTGTGGGGTTCGGTTGTGTCGCTTGTGTAGGTGACGCGGACGGCAAGGTCGGTGGTGCTGCGCGGGGGCAATCCGTCTGAGTTTTCGAGGCCGTCCCATATGTGGTCGAGCATGGGCACCAGGAAGAGCCTGCCCAGGTAGCGCACCAGGAGTTCGGCTACTTGGACTGCCTCAGGCCCAGTCGAGGTGGAAAAGCCGGCACTGCGGGCACCCCGGATCACGTCGCGGGTGAGTTCGGTTATCCGGTGGGCCAGGCCCGAGGTGCCCTCGGCCTCCGCTCCCGGGGCCAGCAGGATGCGCCGGGTGTAGTCGACGATCTCGGGGTTGGCCTCCAGCAAGCGCCCGACGTTGGCGTCGCGGATTCGGCGCAGTTCCTCGGCGGTGCTGATGTCGGGTGGGAGGTCGTCGAGGGCTTCCCTCAGGCGGGCGAGGATGTCGTCTTCGATTGCCCGGATGAGCCCGGCTTTGCTGCCGAAGTGGTGGACAACGGAGCCGTGGGCAATCGGGGTGGCTTCGGCGATTTGGCGCAGTGACACGGCGTGGTGGCCATGTGCTGCGAACAGTTTGAGTGCGGCTGTGCGGATGCGCGCTTTTGAGGACATATCGCCGTGTGTCACGTCTGCCATGTGCGTGTCCTCTCGTGTTGTGGGCCTGTTGTGAGGCCGGTCGTAGGCCTGTCGTCGGCCCTGGATTTCGGCTGTTTCTGAAGCCCCGGCCCTAACTCTTCTCCAAATGGATAATAACCAATACACTTGGAGAACGACAGGGGTTTGAAGGAGAGCCCCCCGTAGGTCGGGATGACCATCTCAAAGAAGCGAAAGGATCACCCATGGCCCACTTGTCCACCATTCTTGAACGCACAGCACAGCGCCGGCCTGAGGCCACAGCGCTCATCAGCGACGAGCTCACCATGTCCTATCCGCAGCTGAACGCGGCTGCCAATCAGTTCGCCCGAGTGCTGGCCGATCACGGTGTGGGCAAGGGTGACCGCGTGGTTCTCAACAGCATCAACAGCCCGTACTTCGTGGTTGCCGCCTATGCGGTGTTCAAGCTCGGGGCTGTCCTGTCGCCGGCGAACCCGCAGTCCACGGGCCCGGAACTGGCGTACTTCCTGCGCGATTCCGGTGCGAAGGCCTTTGTTGCCCACCCGGCACTCGTCAAGCCGTCAGCGGATGCCTTCAACCACCTCGGCGGCGGGGAAGAAGAGACTCCCGCCCCCATCGGTCTTAGCCTCGGCCCGGTTGACCTCTCGACCCCGGGTGCCGACCGGTTCACAGACGCACTCGCCCTGACAACCCAGGCCGATGACACCAACCTGGGCACAGCGGTGGAGGAGAGCGATAACGCGCTCATCCTCTACACCTCGGGAACTACGGGTAATCCCAAGGGAGCGGTCCTGGATCATCACGCGGCCATTTGGGCCGGTCTGTCGCTGGGCTTGAGCACGGGGCTGCATGAGGGTGAGCGGGTGCTGATGATTGCGCCGATGTACCACTCGGCGCCGTTGACGAACGTTCTGTTCCCCACGATTCTGGCCGCCGGCGCGATTGTCATCCGCCCGACGTTCGATCCGCAGGATGCGCTTAACGCAATTGAAAAGCACAAGTGCACGTTCACGTTTGCGGTGCCGACCATGTTGGCGCTCATGCTGCGGGTGCCGAATGTGGAAAGCACTGATGTTTCGTCGATGCAGCGGATCTTCTACGGGGCGGCTCCCATGCCGGGTTCGCTGGTCACCAGGGTTATTGATGCGTTCCCGAATGCTCGGCTGACCCAGGGTACGGGCCTGACTGAGGGCGGTCCCGGTGGGGCAGTGCTCACACACGAGGAGATTCTTGAGCGCCCGTGGGCTTCTGGCCGTGGTGCCAACCCGAATGGCGTGTACCGGATTGTCGACCCTGAGGGCAATGATGTTGCCGAAGGTGAGGTCGGCGAAATGATCCTTAAGTCCGAATCGATGATGAAGGGCTACTGGAACAAGCCGGAAGAGACCGCGAAAACCATCCGGGATGGTTGGCTGCACACCGGTGACCTGGCAAAACGTGAATCTGATGGGTTTATGACGCTGGTCGACCGGATGAAGGACATGATCATCTCCGGTGGGAAGAACATCTATTCCGCCGAGGTGGAGAATGCTGTCTCTGGTCACCCCGGTGTTCTGGATGTGGCTGTTGTGGGTGATCTGCACGAGGTGTACGGGGAGACGGTTGTTGCGGTGATCGTGCCGGCTGATTCGGAGAACCCGCCCACGCTGGAGTCGATTCGTGAACACGCAGCGCAGACTCTCGCAAAGTTCAAACTGCCCAGGAAGGTGCTGTACAGGGACATTCCGCGCAATCCGTCGGGCAAAATCCTCAAGCACCGCCTGCGTGATGCCGTGAGGAGCGAATCCGCGGGGGGAGTGAGCCCGGTAGGTGGCTCGTGAGGAGTGAAGGGGCGTTCCGGGTCTTCCTGGGACGCTCCTTCATTGTCATGGTGTTTCGTTGATGGCAGTTCAGAGATATTGCTTTTCATAACCCAGGGGTATGTCCACTTGCGATCCCTAGAATGAAAGACACCCGCCGCTTATAGTCTGTTCCGAAACGCTTGCGTCGGCTGGGGAAGTGTACGTTGGACAGTCCGGTAGAGGCAGAGAGTTGCTGATGAGTAACAGTGAGAGCCGACGGTCTGAGGCTTTGGACGGCCCAGAAAGCGGCCATGTAAAAGGCGAAACTGCTTCGGAATCTGCCATCACGCGCGGGTACACCGAGCAGTCGCTTCGCGCTGAGGGACCCCGCAAACCTGGGGCTTACGCTGTGGATGCGAGAGCGGCGGATGTCGACAGGCTTTTGAATCAGGCTCGGGCCGACTGGCGCGAAACGTTGGACATCCTTGCTAACAGATGATCGCAGCTGAGTTTGTTGAAATCACAGTCGTGAAAAATCGGGGCAGCGTCGCTGAAATTGCTGATTTCCTCAACCGGCACCAAGTTCTGCCTTAAGTGGATTTCGATGTGGGCCGACCCTTGTTTCAAGGGAACGCCACGAGTAGAGTCAATTGCGATCGATCCCCGACCAGGCCTCTTGCCCTAGGGCAATGCACAAATGGTCGGGGCCTTTTCTTGCCTCGTGAGGTTTGCGCGGGTGCTTACGCAGTCCCTTATGCCGGTTCGAGGGCTGCGTTTCTGTCTTTTCGCCCCTCTTGTTGCTCTCCTCGGTTCGGGGCAGCGAGAAGAGTTCGCGGAGGGTCAGCAGGGTTGCGTTGTGTGGAAGCTTGAGGGTAAAGGACGTCTTCTGCTGGCGCTTGGCATTGCCGGCAACTCAACGAAAACAGCTGCCCATTGGAACGAACCAATGGGCAGCTGTTTTCTTTGTTCAGCTAGACCGTGGGTGGCTTATTCCTTATAGAGGACTTCGGGCAGCCACGTGACGATCTCGGGGAAGATCGAGAACAGGACAATCGCCAAGCCCAGCACCACGATGTACGGGGTCGATCCTGCCAGGATGTCCGTCAGTTTGATCTTCGGTGCGATTCCCTTGATCACAAACAGGTTGAGTCCAACCGGTGGCGTGATCAGGCCCATTTCCATGTTGATAGTCATGACGATGCCGAACCAGATGGGGTCGAATCCCAGTTCCAGAATCAGCGGAAGCAGGATGGGGGTCACCATGACGACGATGGACACCGGTGGCAGGAAGAGCCCCATCGCCAGCAGCACAATGTTGATGAGGATGAGCACGGCCCAGCGGTTGAGCTCAAGGTCGGTGATAGTCGATGCCAGTTCTTGCGGCACTTCCAGGTAGCTCAGCACCGTGGCGATCACTGCTGAAAACGCAGTGATCATCAAGATCATCGAGGACTGGGATACCGAAGATTGCAGCACCCCGAGGAGCTCTTTGCCGTTGTGTTCGCGGTAGAACACGATCACGAGCAGAGCCACTAGGATGACACCGATTGCGGCTGCTTCGCTCGGTGTCGCAATGCCACGGTACAGAACAAATAGGACTGCCGCGACGAGAGCACCAAACGGCAGAACCTTCACCAAGGCGGAGAAGCGCTCGCCCCAGCTCCACGTGACCGGGCCGTCTTCGGACATTCCGATCACGCGGCTGGACTCGCCGTTTGGCTGCTCTGCGCTGAGGCGTTTCTGATCGCGTGAGACTGCAATATAGATCCAGATGCAGAACATGATCATGACGACGATGCCCGGAATGATGCCAGCCGCGAACAGTTGACCGATGGACTGTTCCGAGGCAATGCCGTACAGGATCAATGTGACGCTTGGTGGGATCAGGATTCCGAGAGTTCCGCCTGCCGCCACAGCACCCGTTGCGATCCGTGCGGAGTATCCGCGGGCCTGCATTTCAGGGATCGCAACGCGCCCGATGGCTGCTGCCGTTGCAGGGGAGGACCCTGTCATCGCTGCGAAGACAGTCGAGGCGACGACCGAACTCATCGCCAGTCCGCCTCGGATGCGCGATAGCCATGCTTCACCGGCGACGAACAGCTGACGGGACGCCTTCGAACCGCCGAAAAGGTTGCCCATGAGGACGAACAGAGGGATCGCCAGCAGCCCGAAGTCGTTGAGCGAATCGAAGGTGAGTTTGCCGAAGAGCTCGGTGTGCTCGGGGCCAAGGAAGATGAGGATGGCTATCAGGGCGGTGATCGCCAGGGCAAAGGCGATCGGCATGCCCGATGCGAAGAGGACAAGCGAAATGACAATGATCAGTCCGCCTGAAAGCAGGGGGTTCATGGCCGTTCCTCCTGTCCTGATGCTTCAAGCAGAGTGTCTGCCTGTGCTTCGGCGGCTTCACTCGTGCTTCCCAGCAGGGTGACGTGTTTGGGATCCAGGCGGCCGATCAAAGCGAGCACCGCTTCGATGAGTTCGCCTACGTACTGGAGAAACACCAGGCCCATCCCTAAGGGGATCAGGGCGTACGGAATCCACAGCGGCGGTGCCCAGGCGCTCGCCGAACGCGTGTCGAGCGCGTAGGACTGAAGCCAGATCTTTCCGCCGGTCCACGCAACGACTGCGACAACGGCGAGGACCATGATGGTCGTGATGATTCGCAGGACGAGGCGGGGCTTCAGCGGGAGGGCTTCTGGCAGGAGGTCGACGCCGACGTGGGCGTTGTGTCTGACTCCGTAAGCCGCGCCGAGGAACGCCACGCAGATGAGCAGGTAAATGGTGGCCTCAGTCTGCCAGCCGGTTGGCTCTTTGAGCACGTAGCGGACAAACACTCCCCACCCTGTGACCAGGGTTGCGGCGATCATGGCAATGCCCGCAACGAGTCCGGAAACTTCGGAGATTGTGTCGATGATTCGGCAAACAGCCGGCTTAACCGTGTTGTTCTTCGTACTCATTGGTCACCGTGTCCGTTCTTCCTGGCGAGCTCCATGAGCTCATCACCGCCGGGCACATCCTTGCTGTAGGCATCCCACTGCTCGCGGGCAAGCGGAAGCCATTTGGCGAATGCTTCATCGTCAATTTGAACGACCTCAACACCAGCGTCGGCAAAGATCTTTTCGACTCGTTTGTCATCGGCTTCTGAATCGGCGTAGGACTGTTCTTGCAGGTCTGCCGCTACGTCCCACAGAATCTCCTGCTGCTCAGGGCACAGCTGTTCGAAAGCGCTTGTTGTCAGCACCAGAGGTTCGTACATGAACCAGAAGGTGTTCTTGGTCGGCGAAACGTAGGACTTCACGAGCTCTTCGAGCCGGTAGGACGCAAAGGAACTGGATGACGTGACAGCGGCGTCAAGAACACCGGTCTGCATGGCCGAATAGATTTCGGAACTGGGCAGACTGGTAATACCAGCGCCGGCTTCATGGAGCATGTGCTCCACGTAGTTGCCGGCGGCCCTCAACGTCGTTCCTGAAGGAAGGTCCTCAGGCGTGACAATTGGGGCTGATTTCGAGCCGATGCCTCCGGCGTTCCACACGTGAACCAGGCGGACCAGACCGTTGTCCAGCATTGACTGATCGATTGCTTTGCCCATGGGACCTTCGTCCCATTCCTGTGCTTCGGCATGACTGCGGACAAGGCCCGGCATCAACGTAATCGACCATGCGGGCACATGGCCGGATGCGTAGTCCAGAGGCATGATCGAGCCGTCGATCGAACCGGCAAGCATGGCATCGTACTGGTCGTTTGGCTTAGAGAGAGTCGAGTTGGCGAAAACCTTGATGTTGACTTCGCCATCGGTTTCTTCCGTGACCTTTTCGGCGAAGTCTTCGGCCAACTGTGATCGGAAATCACTGTCGCCATCGCGGGCTGCGGGCCATTGGTGTGACAGTCGGAGACTGTGACTGGTGCACGTTGATGCTGCGGCGATCGTGCCGTCTCCGCTTTCTGTGTTCTTTCCGTAGCCTGGCGCACATCCGGCTGCAGCGAGCAATGCAAAGGCTGTTACTGCTGAAATAAGAGCGCTAGGGCGTACCATGTCCACCTCCTTGTGGATTGAGCGTAGGTATAACCTATGTCACAAGGCCGGGTGGTGGTAGGACCAAATCACTATCTGAGCAGGGCTTTTGCAGCATTGTGATCCGCGCTGGCATCAGCGGCGCGCTGAGGAAACGCAAGCCTTAGTTTCTGAGGACTAACCGTTTAGTCTGATGAACGATGTGAAGTTCGGGTCTGACCCGTATGCCCCGGTATGTGGAGGTTGTTGTGGGAGCTCTTTCGCGTGAAGTTCAGCGTGATCGTCTGCACCGGACTATCTGGGAGGTCGCAAACGAACTCCGCGGCTCCGTCGACGGCTGGGACTTCAAGAGCTATGTGCTGGGGCTGCTGTTCTACCGCTTCATCTCTGAAAACCTCTCGAACTTCATTGAAGCGAACGAAGGGGAAGGCTTCCGCTACGCCGATCTGACTGATGCTGAAGCTGAGCCGATCCGCGAAATGATGGTGGATGAAAAGGGCTTCTTCATCCTGCCCTCCCAGCTGTTCGAAAATGTGCGCGCTCGCGCCGCACAGGATCCCAACCTCAACGAAACACTGGAAAAGGTCTTCCAGAGCATCGAAGGGTCGTCGCTGGGCCACCGCAGTGAAGATGACATCAAGGGGCTGTTCGACGACCTCGACGTCAACTCGAACCGCCTGGGCAACACGGTCGAGCGCCGAAATGACAAACTGAGGAACCTTCTCAACGCCATCGGGGACCTCGACTTGGGCGAAAAGCACGATGAAGGCATCGATATGTTCGGCGATGCCTACGAATACCTCATGCAGATGTACGCATCACAGGCCGGAAAATCCGGTGGTGAGTACTACACGCTGCAGGAAGTCAGCGAGCTGCCGGCACGGTTGAGTGTCATCGGCAAAACCCAAGTGGACCGCGTGTATGAAGGCTTCAAGCAGTAATGGGTGCAATCGTGCGTGAACTGTGAATTGCGGCTTTGTTATCTCAAATTGATTGTCTCTAAATTTGATTGAAGTTGAAGATGATAGCGCGGGTGCTTACGTGTTTATCGCTGGCACAATAAAGGGATTGGAAAGGCGGGGCAGATGACGAAACAACGACTCCAACTCACCTGGTACAACAAAGACAAAGCCCTCATCCCCACCGAGACCGGCAAATACGGCTACACGTGGGTTGACCCATCGGATCCGCGATACTGCGAAACCCACACCCTCGTGCTAGACGACTACGTGCAAGGTGCGCAGACACCGAAGTTGGACGAGTTCGAGTACTCCGAGCGCGCCGACCTCGAACCCCAAGACGACAACCTGCTCATCCTCGGAGAATCCGGAGACGTGCTCGAAGCCCTCACCCGCGTGCCCGAGCTTGTCGAGAAGTACGCCGGCAAAGTGAAACTGATCTACATCGATCCGCCGTTTAACACCGCGCAGACGTTCGCTTCGTACGAGGACAACCTAGAGCACTCCATCTGGCTGGCCATGATGCGCGACCGACTGCACCATATGAAGAAGCTGCTTGCCGACGACGGCTCCATCTGGGTTCACCTGGACGACGTCGAAGTACACCGGATGCGCGTGCTGATGGATGAGGTATTTGGGGCGGATCGATTCATCGCCACTGTTGCGTGGGAGAAAGACAAAGGGCGCAGAAATGACACCGACATATCTGGAGCCCACGACCTTATACTGATTTACGCGCCGAGCGGCAGGCAGTGGAAGAACGTACGTAATCTGCTCCCTCGACTAGCATCGCAGGATGCCCGGTACCAGAACCCAGATAACGATCCAAGAGGGCCTTGGCTGCAAGGGGACAACGGTACAGCGAAAAGCGGCACCGAAAAGAATCGGTTTCCAGTAACGCTGCCATCTGGGCGAGTAGTCACACCGAAGGGACGTTATTGGCGATTCAGCCCGGAGGGCTTGGCGGAAGCTCGAGCAGATGGTCGAGTTTGGTTCGGTAAAGACGGAGATTCTCTCCCGGTTATAAAGCGCTACCTAACGGACGTTCAAACAGGTCTTGTTCCTAGAACTTGGTGGAACGCGGATCAAGCTGGACACAATCAAGAAGCTAAACGGGATCATTTGAATAAGATGTTCCCGGAAGTTGAAACCCCTTTTTCCACTCCAAAGCCGGAGCGCCTTCTCGAACGCATCATTCATATCGGTTCGAGTCCTCGCGACATTGTGTTGGATGTGTTTGCTGGGTCGGGGACGACGGCGGCGGTGGCGCAGAAGATGGGGCGGCGTTGGGTGACGTGTGAGTTGTTGGAGTCGACGTTCACCACGTTCACGAGTCCCCGTCTCGAGAAGGTCGTCAACGACGAAGACCCGGGAGGGGTAACCCGGACGAAGGGCGAACGAGTCGACGCGACGGAAGACGGGCTGCCTGATGGTGTCTCTCCGGAGGACGCCGCGAAATTCACGAGTGTACTCAACAAGCTGATCAAGGACGACCCGGAATTAAAGAAGAGCGTCGAGGTGAAGACACTAAAAGCTTCCTCGAAGACCAGACGCACGAAAGAAGTGGTCAACTGGCGTGGTGGCGGCGGTTTCCAGGTGGCGCATCTGTCGCCTGCGTGTTTCGACTACGACCCGGCGTTAGATCGCGTCATCCTCACCCCGGAGGCTACTGGTGATGTGCTTGTGGCGTCGGTGGCCGCGAACCTCGGGTTTTCGCTACTGCATCCAGACGATGACATTATGTTTGACGGGCGCCGTGGCAACTCCCTGCTCAAGGTCGTCGAGGGTGTTGCGACCATAGAAGAAATCGATCGGTTAGTGGAGCAGGTCGAGCCGGGTGAGAGGATCGTGTTGGCGGCCACTGTGGTGTTGGACGGGGTCCGTCAGCATCTGCGCCGGGCGTGTAAGGGATCGCGGGTGGTTGCGATCCCGGATGACATTTTTCGTTACTCCGAAGGCGGTGACCGGTAGTGACTAAGCGTCTAAACATCAGGTTCGATTCTGATCTGCTCGAAGCGATCAGCGCCGACTTTGATCTGCGTGCCCCGAACAGGGAAGCCCTCCGCCAGCTCATCTTGGCCCTGGACGGTGATTATGATCCCGAGGTTCAGCAGGTGCTGAACCTGGCTACCGGTGTGGGCAAGACTTACCTGATGGCCGCATTTGTGGAGTATCTGCGCTATCAGGGCGTGGGCAATGTCGTGATCATTACCCCTGGCAAGACTGTTCAGGCTAAGACAGTGCAGAACTTCACCCCAGGGGCGCCGAAGTTCATTACGGGTTCCCCGGTCCCGCCTGAGGTAGTGACCCCACAGGATTATTCAGCCTGGATCAACCGTACGAACGGGGCAGCCAGGTTGTCTCATGGGCGTGAGGTGCCGATGTTGGCGTTTATCTTCAACATCCAGCAGCTGATTGCTCCGAAAGATGTGGAGGGAGACACGCATGGTGGCACGCAAGAGGCTATGCGTCGTAAACCGCGCCGCTTCGACGAGAATGCCGGGGTGCTTTTCGATTACCTGAAAGACCAGGATGACCTGGTGGTTATCGCTGATGAGTCACACCTCTACGGCACCACCGCGAAGGCCTTTAACGCGGCGCTACGCGAGCTGGAGCCAGCGGCATCGATTGGGTTGACGGCCTCGGTGGACAAGAAGAAGGACCATGTCATCTTCGAGTATCCGCTCTACCAGGCGATCAAGGAACAGTACGTCAAAGCCCCCGTGCTGGCTTTCCGCAAAGACGGTTACGGCACAGACCAGGCATCCGAGGAACAGCAACTGCGTGACGCACTCCAACTGCGTCGGATCAAACAGGCATTCTACGATTCTTACGCTTCAAGCAACAACCGCGACAGCGTCAACGCCGTGGTATTCATCGTCTGTTCCGATGTGGAACATGCAACCCAAGTTGCTGACCTACTCCGCACCCCGGAGTATTTCGGACGTGGCTCTGCGGTGCTGCAAGTGGACAACCAGCACGACGACGACGCCACGCAACAACTTCTGAACCAACTCGACCAACCAGATTCCCCAGTGTTGGCGGTTGTGAGCGTCAACAAGCTCAAAGAGGGCTGGGACGTGAAGAACATCGCGGTAGTCGTCACACTACGAGCGATGGCCTCTGAGGTGCTCACGCAACAGACGATGGGACGCGGGTTGCGCCTACCGTTTGGGCGTTACACCGATGTGAGCCAGATCGACCAGCTCGACATCATCGCCCACCAGTCCTTCAAAGAACTCTTAGCAGCTGAAAACGTCCTTCAGCAGTTCGGCCTTGACGAGGCAGTCAAAGACATTGATCAAGGAGAAATCGAAAAGGGCATTCTTGAAGCGGCCGAAAGCGGCGGACCTACCGAAGGCAAGGCGTCAACAGTAGGTGGTATCTCACCCGTCCAACCGGTAACCAGCACAGGTCAGCAACCCGGAGAAACCGATGCGCCAGCATCGGGCCACGGAGAGGCGATGCTGGATGCTGATAGGAAAACCCCAGGCGTAGCCGTGCGTCTGCTTGACACCACTGCAGATGGCAACGTCGAGTGGGAGATCGTCTCAGTCGACCGTAACCGGGCCTTCGCCGATATTTCCTACCATTTCCCGGTCACAACGATTACCGTTCAACAGCCTCCGATTGAGCTATCGGAGATTGCTGATGAGCAGATCGAACAAGTGGCTCGGAGAGTGACCTCTGCAGGGGACGTGATGTACCGCAAGGAGATCATCGCCGCAGTGGGGAAGGGACTGCGGGCAGCTGACGCTGAGAGCGCGGAAGTCGACTCCATCCCAATCCCTGACGATGACGCCAGCCAGGCGCTGGCCAAGCTCATCATGAACATGAATCTGGTGCCTAAAACTGAGTCGACGGCACGCTACATCGGCACCTACCTGGTGCCGAAGTTTATGAAGCGTGTACCCTTTGGAGATTGGACAGTCAAGTCCCTGGCTTCGGCACAATCGCTGCTCCAACAGCTCGTTCACGCCTATGTTGCGAACACCTTGAGCTCCACCCGCGAGGTGCCGAGCATTCATCCAAAGAGACTGCCCGGCGACGGCTATAGCCTGCCCCTAGGCGAAAAAATCCACGACCAGATTGACTCCCGGGACGAGTTCGTGCGCGGACGGGTCTACGGCGGCTGGTTCAAGTCTCTATTCGAAGCAGAGCACTTCGATTCCTATAGTGGTGAGTACCAGCTAGCGAAACTGCTCAACACCTCCCCCAACATCGAGTGGTGGCACCGCCTGCATCCGCAGGACAAAGCGTTCATCTACTTCAACTCCAAAGACCGCTACTTCCCAGACTTCGTCGCCAAGGACACTGACGGCGTCCATTGGATCATCGAGGGCAAGAGCGAACAAGGTCGAGACGACGCCCAAGTTCAAGCTAAGCGGCAGGCAGCCGAGTCGCTGGTGCGCCGGATGATCGCTGACGATACTTACGCAGACCAACACTGGGGCTATCTGATTGCCTACGAGAAGGACATCGAGAACTCTGACTCGTGGTCTGATCTCAAGGCGCTGGCGCAACCAGTCAGCAACGCCCTGTGAGATTTTGCTGGGTGTAAAGCTTCGGCTTCCATCGCATCGGCAAGTTAAGAGTCATCACGTCATTGGTGCTGAAGACGAAATCCAGGCGATGCGCGTTTAGCACATCTAACCTTGCCAGGCGATCCTGCCTTAGTAGGCAAGGTTGTGAAGAAGAAAGCAGGCAAAGTGATAGAGCATCTTGTCTTTGACTGTTCAAGATGGAGCGCAGGTTTTCATGATGGATGTCTTTCTAATCGGTATCGGCTTGATTACATACACGCTCTGGTCGGTGGGGATATTCAGTTCTGATGGCCGTCATCTGGGGAATTCAAACATTTAAGTAGCACTGCGGTCCGGGTTGCATTGGGCACGCGGAAACTGCACTGGTTCATGCTCGCGCCTACACTTGGGAGAGCCACCCAAGGGTGGCTTCCTTCAACTTAGGGCTCTCAGTTTGGGCAGAGTCCAACGACTCAAAAACCCTTATCAATGGGTGTTTTGAGCGACCCGACGCTTCGGTGCGGCTATGACCTCAGCCCGCGCGATATGCAGGACCTGCAGAGCGTCTACCTCGAAATCCGGGAAGAACTCGGTGGGGGCGACGAAGGCCCCACGGACGGCTCGGAGTCCTATGAACAGCAGGAACTCGAATTTGAAATCGAGCTGCTGCGCCAGGTGGACGTCAACGTCGACTACATCCTCATGCTCGTAGAGAAACTGCACACGCCGAAGTCGAGCTCCACACCGTCTGACGACGACGTCAAAGAACAGATCCGCCAGGCGATCGACGCAAGCCCCACGCTGCGCGGCAAACGCGACCTGTTCATGGACTTCATCGAAGCCGTCGACACGAGCAAAAACGTTGTCGACCAGTGGAACGCATTCGTTCAGCAGAGACGTGAACGAGAGCTCGGCAACCGCATTCAGGAACAAAACCTGCGAGAACCGCAGGCGCGCGCCTTCGTGGACTACGCCTTCGAAATAGGCGAGGTGCCGACTACCGGAACCGATATCGTTGAAATCCTGCCGCCCATGAGCCTTTTCGGCCGCACCGCCGCCGGGGACAGTCGCGAGGACGTTAGAAAACGCGTAGTCAAAAAGTTCATCGAACTTTTCGAACGGTACGGAACCCTCGGCTGACAACAGCCCGGCACACACCCCCATACCGCACCTCCACCTCGTCATCCCACAGGACCGGTGCAGGGGGCGTGCCGAATCAGTCCAGACTCCGGTAGTACGTTCTTCCAGGATCTTTTCGGCAGCGCACCACAACCAGCGCGTGGGCGCTGCCGCTGTCACGGGAAGGGAAGTTTTGTCGTTCGTAGGAAGAGCCTGGCGCTACATGAACGTCTACTGACCGATCGGAGGCTTGATGACACCGTTTCGGTCAATGAAGCGTGCTGCCGGCACATGCGTCTGCATCAGGGAATCGAAGTACTGATCAAACGCCGTTGCCGCACGATCACGTTCGGCAGGCCTGAATTCGAAAACGGTGCCCAGTGGTTGCACAGTTTCACCGTGCTGAGTCAACGTCTCAGCCATTCTGACGAACGGATTTGGCCGAGAACCTTCTTCAAGAGCCTTCAAGAACCATTCCCGGCACTCCGTTACATTGGCTTGCCACGTCCGATACTCTTCGCCCGTCAGATTTTCATGCCACTCGTAGTCATCACCGTGGGCTTCGAGAGCCCAGCCGGGCCAGAGCGCTTCGAACTCTTCGGGGTGAATGGTTTCATCGGACAGCGACCACCACGAAAACGTTGACGACGCGAAATCAATGATGACGCCTGATGTAGGCGGGTTGTTCAACACCATCTGGGCCGAGGGCGCGGACTCTGCCGACATGCGCGTGGAGACTTCGTCAGCAAGTTTGCCAACACCTTCGGGACCGAGGTGGACAAGGTCGTCCATGAATCCACAGGCGCGCCACGTCACGAGTTTGCCACTCTGCAGTTTCACCGTAATGGGATCAGTTCCGCGCCGTTGTTCCCATTGGCTGAGGCCAGGGGCGCTCACAATGACGCTCAGATCAAAGTCCCCGTGACTGTAGATCGGCGTGGGATCAGCACCTGCCGCACGGAGAGTTCCTCGCGTTCCAGATGTAAACCAGCAGGACTAGGAGTAACCAGCTGGGAGCTACGATTTCGTTGAGTTGGCGGTAGAAACTGGATGCGTAGATGTAGAGCGGTATCAGCAGCATCGCGGGAAGTCGCCATTTGAGACCTTGTTGGGTGCGGCATCGAGGACGATTTTGGTGGCCGTGTCGCGCCGCATGAAAAAGTGGATATGAACGCTGACGCTCCAGATCAGGTAGGTCATGGGGACCTTACTTCTTGTACGCACAGCTCTACTAGCGGTGAGACTGTGCGGTAGAGAGCGGACCGAAGGTCTGCCGTGCGGTGCGCATTGGATAGGGAGCACTCACATCCCTGCCAGGGGAACTCCCCGGCAAGCAGCCGGGTATGGGTAAAACCGGACTTTAGAACCGCTTGGCGTAACCTACCGGGCACGCTACCGCCACTTGGCCCCAGAAGTGAATAGAGTGGGGAGAGACGGACTGGCACGTGTCTTCGTTTTAGCGGTGCCGGGAACCTCAGACGAGCCCGAAGGCAGGACCCTCTCATGACCGCAACTCCCCAGCAAACGAATGGTTCAACGACGAACATCCTGAAAGTGCGTGAGGATACAGAACCTGTCGAGTTCTCCTTGGACGAATCAGGCGCGCAGCGTGACGCGGAGCCCGTACCGGGTTGGGCAGAGGAAGGCATTGATCGTCCACAACTTCGTTCCCGCATCGAACCTTGGTTGACTTCTCTCGTCCAGGCCGACCACTTGAATCTTCTCGTCGGCTCGGGGCTCACGACCGGAATGCAACACCTCGCCGAGGCAGACACCCCGAAAAGTATGGATGCAGGACAGTTCAATATCCATCAAGAAGCCATCAGCCGGGCCGCAAAAGTCTCGGCCGAAGCTGCTCGACGCGACACCCCCAACATAGAAGACGAGATACGCACAGCCAATCAACTACTACGCGGCCTTGAGATTCTTGAGGACCCTGATGCGGTGCCATTAGCAGAAGACCTAAGAAAGGTAATGACTGCTTTCTCGGCTTCAATCCTGGAGGGTGAACGAAGTCTCGCGACAGCTGGCGAAGGGAAACGCGAGCAAGCGTTCACTACTTTGGTTGCGTTCCTGATGAGTTTCGCTAGCCGTACAGGCACTCGGGATCGACTTGGTCTCTTCACTACGAACTACGACCGAGTGCTTGAAGTCGGCGCGGAGCTTGCAGGGCTTCGCCTTATAGATCGGTTCGTCGGAAACCTCTCGCCAATCTTTCGGTCGTCGCGACTCGACCTAGACCTCCACTACAATCCTCCCGGTATTCGAGGTGAGCCCCGCTTCGTCGAAGGAGTCGCACGGTTCACTAAACTTCATGGTTCCTTGGACTGGGTGGATACAGGTGCCGCCATACGCAAGGTCGGAGTGCCATTTGGGGCAGCAACGCTAGATCCTTACCTTGAAGTTCCGGGGTACACCGAAGCCGATGCCCGACGTCTAATGATCTATCCGAATGCCAGTAAGGATCGAGAGACAGCCGAGTTCCCATACGTTGAGTTATTCCGCGACTTCGCCTCGGCAGTAGCACGACCAAATGCCGTGACAGTAACCTACGGTTATAGTTTCGGGGACGAGCACATCAACCGAGTCCTCCAAGATGCGCTTACTATCCCCTCCACCCACCTCGTTGTGATCTCCTATGACGACAACCTTGGTCGAATCATGGACGCCTTTGAAACGTGGGGCCACAAGTCTCAGATGTCGCTCCTGATCGGGTCTGAACTCGCGGATCTGACAACACTGACAAAACACTACCTTCCCAAACCCTCCATTGACTTCGCGAGCCGTCGCATGGGTGAGTTGCTTCGACAGAGGCATGGGGAAAGTAATGCGACAAGCGCTAGGTCAAAGACCGACGCCGCAGAGGAGCTGTTCTCGTGAGCACTACTCCACTGGGTTTCGCAGATTCGCTGCGCGTCGGACGGGTTGAATTCGTATCACCAGACAAGATCGAAGTGATGCTGGATATCGAAGCTCCTGATGCCACGGCTCTGAACACTGGCATGGTAAGTTCGTTTCCTCGGGTGAACGAGTACATTCTTGTTCCGGGTGAAGCAGGCTTTACTGTAGGACAGATCGAGTGGATCACGGTTGAACGGTCCCCCTACCCTCAGCGAAAAGGCATGCGTGATTTCGGGCTGGTAGACGTCCCCTACCCACTTAGGAAACTCAGCCTGAGCCCCGTTGGAGTTCTTTCACTGTCTGTTTCACCTCAAGGCGATGAGACTTTCAACTTCAGTAGAGGTATCCGCTCCTTTCCTACTGTGGGAGACCCGGTCATGTTACCGACCAGCGCCCAGCTGAGAGCCGTGATTGAATCAGGCGATCGTAGACGAGTCAAGATCGGCACAAGCCCCCTGGCTGCAGGCGCTGACGTAACTGTAGACCCCGACCGGATTTTTGGCCGCCATCTTGCAGTCTTGGGAAGTACTGGAAGTGGGAAGTCATGCTCAGTAGCGGGACTGATCCGCTGGTCTCTCGAAAGCGCCAGAGCCAGCAGCGCAGGTAACAATCCAGCTGACCCCAACGCCCGTTTTATCGTTCTTGATCCGAATGGCGAGTACTCTCACACCTTCAGAGACTTAGGAGCCAAAGTTTTTTCAGTCGCTCCAGGTGATCAGGCCGCTCAACTGTCCGTGCCACTCTGGCTGTGGAACACGGATGAATGGGCTTCATTCACTCAGGCGACCCCCAAAACTCAACGGCCTGTTCTGACACACGCGCTTCGGGCTTTGCGTGACGGGCAGCTTGAAACCGAACCATCCCCTAGTCATGAGATGCGCCGCTTCTTGCGCACGGTCGCGTCGACCATTGAGATTGTGTATAAGAACGGTAGCCCATGGGCCGACTTTCCAAAACCCAAGGCGTTCCTAGAGAAGCTACAGAAGTTGCAGGGGGATTTTACTGGGGACGGCCGCTTCACTCCAGACGAATCAAAGGCACTTGAAGCGCTCTCGACATACGTGGATTCACTAGTAGACGCAAGATCAGCAAAGTACGCGCCCGCTGATTTCAGCCGAGCCGAGATCCAGGAACTCTTAGCGCGGGCTCGTTCGGCCCATAGTGCTTTCGGCGGGAGTGACAAGGATGCGCTACCCATTGATGCCGACGTGCCTCGTCCTTTCACTGGCGATCAGTTCATCCGAAGCCTGGAAGCACATGCAGAGCTGCTAGGCGTCACAGAGCATGTGGAGACGCTTCTCATGCGTGTTCGCACTTTGCTCGCAGATTCTAGGCTGCAGCCTGTCATCAGTGACCAGGAGAATGTCGGCCTTGATGAGTGGCTAAGTGAGTACATTGGCAACGCAGTCTCCCCCGGCATCACCGTTATTGACCTTTCGCTTGTGCCTACAGAAGTCGTCCATGTGGTTACGGCCGTTGTCGCACGCATGACGCTGGAAGCCCTACAACGATACAGGAAAGAAGAGGCAGGTAAGACACTTCCCACAGTTCTCGTGATGGAGGAAGCACACACCTTTATCAAGCGGTATCACTCTGACAGTGAGTCAAAGTCCGCTCAAGAAATTTGTTCGGGCACATTCGAAAAGATCGCCCGCGAGGGACGGAAGTTTGGACTGGGTCTGATCCTTTCGTCTCAGCGACCAAGCGAACTGTCCCCAACAGTCTTGTCCCAGTGCAATACGTTCTTGCTCCATCGATTGAGCAATCATAACGACCAAGATCTCGTGCAACGTCTGGTCCCTGACAATCTGCGCGCGCTCTTGCGGGATCTGCCGTCCCTGCCTTCTAGGAATGCGATTCTGCTCGGCTGGGCGTCGGAACTACCAATCGCAGTTGAAATGAGGAAGCTTGGGCCAGATCAGAGACCAAAATCAGATGACTCTGATTTCTGGGACGTATGGTCCGGCAAGAATGAGGCCGGAGAAGAGGTTGTTCGGGAGGTTGACTGGTCTGACGTCTCACGAGAATGGCAGCAGCATTCAAACGTTTCGGAGTAGTCCCAACCACCACGAACACCTACAGGCGATTCATATATCTTATGCGAACATTCTGAGTCTTACTGTGCCTGCCACGCTCAACCACTCAACCGTCACAAGTGCCTGATGTTGAAGCCGCGGTCGAAGACTATTACCGGCGCATCCAGATCCCTGAGCACACCGTCCAGGCATTGCGTAGCCTCATCACGGCGCAATTCTCACAGCTCCACGCCACCGTGAAGCAGGCACGTAACGCACACGTGCTCGAACGAGATGATCTCCAGGCGGAGCGTTCCAAACTTCTGCAACCCCACTATGCAGGAGCGGTGCCGCTTGATCTACTCAAGTCGGAGCAGGATCGCATCGGCAGACGGCTCGCGTTCCTTGAAGCTCAGATCGAAGCCGGTGACATGGAGTACGAACTGGCAAGTGCCCACCTCGATGACTGTCTCGCACTGGGCAGAGACTGCTACAAGCTGTGCATGAGCATCGATGACTCGCTGCGGCGCATCGCCAAACAGGCGTTCTTCGACAGGCTCTACCTCAGTGAGGAGGGCACCGTTATAGGTGAACCAGGGAACCGTTCAACGCGTTCTTCGACCCTGGTGTGCAGACGATAGCGGCCCGCCACGAGGGGCGGGCCGCTGAGTCGAGGTCTCAAACCGGTGATGTCGCCGTTTTGAACAACGACCTTCTGGTGAGCCACTCGCATATCCAAACCCACCCCACCCGCAAAGCCACACTCACCCCCATACCGCACCTCCACCTCGTCATCCTTCAGGACCGGCGCAGGGGGCATGCAGAATCAGCCCAGACTCCGGTAGTACGTTCTTCCAGGATCTTTTCGGCAGCGCACCACAACCAGCGCGTGGGCGCTGCCGCTGTCACTGGAAGGGAAGTTTTGACGTTCGTAGGCAGAGCCTGGCGCTACTGTGTTCGCAAGCCAGTAAAAACACTCATCATCTTTGCTGTTCTGGCCATCATGGCCACCGTGGTCATGGCCGCCAGTGCCGTCACCCGCTCAGCTGACCACGTGTCAGGCGAAATCGAAGCAAAGACTGGCCGCGGGTTCGTCCTGGAGAACAACCCCCAGCACAACCTCGGAACACCACGAGGCGCCGGCACCGTCAAACCCGCTGACATCGACAAACTCGCGGGGCTGGAGGGTGTCGAATCGCACGTGGCCCGCCAGAATGTCACCGCTGACCTCGTGGGTGCGAAAGTGCAGAAACTCGACCACGACGACTACGACAAACAACGCGAAGAACAATTCGGCAATGCCGTCAACGTGTGGGGTGTCAACAACAGCGAAATCGACAACAACTTCCGCAGCGGCACACTGAAACTCACCGAAGGCCGCCACCTGAAGTCCGATGACAAGAACAAAGCCGTCATTCACGAAGACCTCGCAAAAGCCAACAACCTCAGCGTTGGCAGCAAACTCACCCTGAAGGGCAACAAGTACGACGTCGACAACGAACGCCAGTCCACCGAAGAGGTCACAACCGAAATCGTGGGCCTCGTATCCGGCGACAACCCCCGCCCGGCAGCAACACGCAATGAGCTTTTCGCCAACACCGTGTTCACTGACCTTGAAACCACTCGCGCACTGTACAAGTTCACGCCGGACAACGAGATCTACCAGGACGCGAACTTCTTTATCAGCAAAGACGCCGACCTCGACCAGGTGACAGAAGCCGCCAAGAGCGAGGGCATCGACTGGCAGAATTACCAGATCTCGCCATCCGCCCAGTACCTTTCGGGCATCACCGGCGCTGTTGACGGCATCAAGAGCATCATGCGCAACACCACCGTTGCCGCCACCATTTTCGCCGCCGCGGTCGTCGCCCTGGTCCTGTTCCTGTGGTTGCGCGAACGCAACAGAGAAACCGGCACGCTGCTGTCCATCGGGGTGACCAAATCCAGCATCGCCGCGCAGTACTTCACCGAGATGATCCTGATCGCGGTACCGGCGTTCATCGCCGCCTACTTCGCCGCCGGCCGATTCGCCCAGTGGATGGGTGAGACCACCCTGGCCAGCGTCAACAAATCCGCCGCACAGGACATGGCCCAAGCCGGACAGTTCGGTGCCGACATGGAATCTTCCGCATCCGCCCAAACACTGGACAACCTGACAGTGGGCCTGACGTCAGGCTCGGTCATTCAGGCTGCGATTATCTGTGTTGCCGTCATCGCCATTGTCGTTGCCATCACCACGGTGCCGATGATGCGCAAGAGCCCCCGCGCGATCCTGGTGGACGCCGCATGACCAGCCCCTGGTCACGCGCAATCCGCTGCGTCACCCGCAAACCCGGCCGCACCCTGCTCATGACCCTCATCATGACCGTGGTCTTCACCGCCCTCGTCGCCCAATCCGGCGTCCGCTCCACCATGGCTGAGGTCAAAAACGCCATCAACACCAACGTCGGTGCCGGATTCACGGCAACCGGGTCGGCAGGTGAGACTGCTGACGAGGTGGAGTCCGGTTCGGCAGGTGACCCGGCACCTCGGGAGGATGGCCAGGTGACACCCGGTTCAGGTGAGACACCTGGGGCGGGCGGGAGCCCGGCTGTCCAGCCGGGCGGCACCTCGGGAGGTTCCGTTGGAATCGATCGGGAGGTGGCTGAGCGTTTGGCAGCCCTGCCCCAGGTGGCGCGGCACAGTCTTGAAGCGGCCGTCTTAGCCCGGCCCGAAGGTGCGCAGCCGGTGTTGGGCGCCAGTGGAGTTCAGCTGGACCCGCAGTTCGCAGGCGATGTCAGTGTGACCGGCACCAGCGATTCCTCGCTCAACCCGGCATTCCAGGGCAAGCTGTACCGGCTCGTCGAAGGGGAGCATGTAGGTGCGAAGGGTGGCGCGGATGGTGGTTCGCAGGCGATCATTCATCGCGAGTTCGCCGATCACAACAAGCTCGGGGTGGGGGACAGGCTCACGCTTACGCGCGATGGTGAAAAGGTCACGGTCACGATTGCCGGCATTCTCGACGGCAAAACCGACAACCCCACGGGTCTGCCATCCGGAGCATCTGAGAACCACGTTTTTGTGGATCTAGCATCTGCGCAGAGGCTCGGTGCGTCCCTGACCACGGGCCGTTATTTCATGCAGAACGCGCAGCAGCTGCCGGAAGCGCTCGAAGCTGCCAAAGGCATCGCACCGGAGCTGACGCTGGAGGACAACTCGGCACAGTTCGCCCCTGTTCTGCAGGCGATTACTGGTGTGGACCGACTGCTGGGAATCCTGCTGCTGGGCCTGTGCGTGGCCGGCGCGTGCGTGCTCACGCTGGTGAGCACTTTCTGGGCGCGCGAGCGGATTCACGAAATCGGCATCCTTTTGTCCCTGGGCAAAAGCAAAGGCAATGTGCTGTCGCAGTTCGCAATTGAAGCGGGCATTTTCGCCGGTGTCGCGGCAGTGATTGCCGCGGTTGTCGGAACGGTTCTTTCCTCCCGGTTGGGACAGGCGGTCTTCGCCCAGGTGGGTGGGGAGGCGCTGTCGTCGCTTCAGCCAAGCACCGGAGTCGGTGATGTTGTCCTGGCGTTGGTGCTGGGAGCCGTCATTGTGCTTATCGGAGTGTCCGTGGGAGTTCTGCCGCTTGTTATGCAGCGCCCCAAACGAATTCTTGCAAAACTCAGTTAGGAAACATCATGGCCATCATGCAGCTTGATCACGTCAATTTCAGCTATCCCAATTCTGCCAAGCGGGTGCTGAGCAATGTCACCTATGACTTTGAGGAGGGCACGTTCTACGCGATCGTCGGTTCGTCCGGTACGGGCAAAACCACCATGTTGAACCTGCTGGCGGGACTCGATGCACCCAGTCAGGGCACCGTCCGGTTTGACGGCGATGACATTGCCGAAACCGGGTACACCCGTCACCGCAAAGACCAGATTGCGCTGGTGTTCCAGAACTACAACCTCATCGACTATTTGACGCCTCTGGAGAACCTGCGCCTGGTCAACCCCAAGGCCAGCGTTGACGACCTCACCCGGTTGGGCATTGATGCCGCTGCTGCGAAGCGGAATGTGCTTGCGCTGTCCGGTGGTCAGCAGCAGCGAGTGGCCATTGGCCGCGCGCTGGTGTCCTCCGCACCGGTCATCTTGGCTGATGAGCCCACCGGCAACCTCGATGAGGAAACCGCCGAAGGGGTTATTGAGATCCTGCGGGACGCAGCCCATGAGCAGGGCAAATGCGTCATCGTCGTCACCCACTCGAAGCAGCTTGCACGAACCGCCGACGTCACGCTGCGCCTTGAACAGCGCAAACTGATCGAACGCAAAAAGGCCTAGACGGACGAGGTGGGTGGTGCCCGGGCGAGACAAAACAGGGGGCGGCACTTCTTGAGTGCCGCCCCCTGCCGGTTCGGTTTGCCGTTACTCAGCCAGTTCTTGCTGCTCCAACTGGCCAAGCGGGACACCTAATTCGGTTTTCCACTGCAGTTTGCCGTTGGCGGATGTGCCCATGAGGAACTTCGCATCGGGTGCGGGGGCCGGGGCTGCAGCGGCAGATGCCTTGTCGTCATCGGCCTTTTCAAAGATCCTGTACCCCAGCGACCCGATGGCGATAGTCGCATAGGCGATGAACTCCTCGAGGTCCGCCTTCTTTTCCTCCGTCACAGTGCCCGGTGACGGGTCATTGCTGTTGAGCGTGCGCACGCGGCCAGCCGCGAGTGCTCGGCTGTGGAAAGCATTCTCGAGGTACGAAATCTCTGTGGGGCCAAGCGAATCGTCCGACGTGACCAGCATGACCGCATGAGTGAAGTACTCGTTTTTCTCCTGCCGGAAATGCTCCATGACCCGGTCCCTGGCCGCTCTATTCGCGTAAGGCTTCGCCAACCATGGGGCGTTGGTTTACGACGAACGCAGGTCACTGGTGTTGTGATGTGGGCCGCTGGGCGATGACATCGAGCACCCGAGAGTGGGCGGCGATCCAGTCTGCCGCGCCGGGATTGATGTTGCGGGCGACGGTGTCGATTGCTGTCACGTAACTGGCAAGCCTGCGAACCTCCGCTTGTTGGTCAAGATCCGCGTTGATGAGGGGTTCTTGGTGGGAGGCGCGGTTACGAACGCAACGGATGAGCTCCACGTTAGTTTCGAAATCGGCTCGGCTACGGCCCGGGTAGTAGGGCATGCCTCCGTTGCGAAGGTCGGTGAGGACTTTCCACACGGTGGCTTCTAAGCGCTGGGTGAGTAGGAAGCGCCAGTTGTCGAGTGACAGGCTAGCCACAATCTGATCCGGGGTTGCTTTCAGTTTCGCGCGCTGGAGCCGTTTCTTGGCCTTATCGACGTTGTTCCGGAAACTACCGATCTGATATTTCGGCGAGTCCCACCAACACCGTATGCCAGCATCAGCGTTCAGTCGCACGTCAATGAAGTTTCGAAGTAATACCTCCACATGGCTGATGTCTTCCAAGAATGCTTTCGAGACGCGGGTATTCCACACGTACCACGCATCGACCGGCTCGATCCGGTAGCGGCTGAGCCTGGCGGATGAGAACCACTCCTGTAGCGTCTCACGGCTCACCGTAGGATCGTGGTAGGATTGACGCCGATAGGCCTCGGGAAGGTCAATGCCGCGAAACATCGGTACACCCCCGGGGTCATTGCTTTGCCCATGCCCTTCGCCGCGTGCCTGCGGGGCATCGTTGGATGGCATCATCCCGCCTCCTCCCTGTGCGCGCTCAGCCATGTTCGCGGGCAGGTGCAGCAATGAGATTCATCAACTGATTCTGCATACGAACCTCCAACGATCCTATGCTGGCCAGCACGCATACCTTTCTGTTTGGCCCCACCTCAACTCTGTTCGGCCCCACCTCAACTCGACCATTTTCGCTGGGTTGAGTTGAGTAAATCGAAAAGGTCATTGGCAACGAAACCGCGTTTGCCTTTGCCGATGCTGCGCCGATCAAGCACCCCGGTCTCGACAAGATGCTCAAGAGCATTCTGCGCCGAAGTGGAGCTTGTCCCGGTCAGCCGAGCAGCCACATCGACAGTCAGTGCCGGAAGCTTCGGCAGGACATCGAGGATTTTCCACACCGATGAATCGCTGCGCGGAATCCGCGTTCCGGTCCGCTCCGCATAGGCGGTGATGAGGGCGCGGCTATCGCGATCGAACTCATCAAGCTCATCCTTAAGGGCAGACGCCAGATCGACAGCCTCATCCGCCGCGGAAATGAAATGCCGAAGCCAGGCATTGATGCCGTCGCTGACGCTCAGTTCGCGGACTGGTTCAGCGCTCGTGGCAAGTTCGGCGCCATGTGGGATGCCGCGGAAAGCCATGAGTCCCGCGACGTATTCGTCTGACCGGGTCAGAAGAACCTGACTGATGGGCAGAACCGACCCCTCTGTCAGACCACCGCGAACAAACACCGTGTGAATGAGTGCTCGCCCAATGCGCCCATTGCCATCAGCAAACGGATGCAGCGTTTCGAACTGCGCGTGCACAAGGCCCGCCTGAATCAGGCATCCCGTCGCGGCCCCGCTCATGAACTCCACAAGATCCCCAACCGCGGGAGCCAGCGCCTGTTCAGTCGGAGGAATGAACTCCGCCTGGCCGGGGTGAATCTCACTTCCTCCCACCCAGTTCTGCCTGTCACGAATGCCCGGCGCGCTCAGGCTGGGCAACAGCTCTTTCTGCAGCTGTTCGATGTCGGCCCATGTGGTGCGCTCAGCCGTACCCAAACGTTCAACAGCGCTGGTCAGAGCGGCAATATTGTCGGCAACCTCAGCTGCTGTTGACGAATGTGCGGCAGAGCTTCCCAAGGATAATGCTTATCCTTGGACGAATCGTCGGATTGCTCAAGGATAAGCATTATCCTTCGGCGGTTTCCGTATTTGGCTAAGGCTACGGGCGAGCCTTGACTGGGCTCGGCTCCAGCGCACATTCCAACCGGTCGCTCGGCGCTTACCTGGGCATCCGCCTCGGCGACCGGCACCTCGACGACCGGCAGCCCGCCTCGGCGACCGGCACCTCGGCGACCCGCGCTCGCCCCAGTTTGAACAGGGAACGTCTTAGCTACGATGAGGGGCGTTGCCGTCCGGCAAGCCGTAGTCAAGGAGCACCATGATTCGTCGTCAGGCCCTGCGCGCCACCGCGGCCGTCGTCTTTGCCAGTTCGCTCGTTCTCACCGGGTGTGGAGGGTCCGGGGGCTCTGGCGATTCGGCCAACCCAGACAAGAGTGAGCCCAAGCTCGAATGGGGTTCCTGGCAGAGGCTCGATGCGGCGGCAACTGTCTTCGCTTCGAGTGATAACTTCGCGGTGCTCTATGACGGTGTCGCGCAGAAAATGCGCGCTTTCGACGGTGACGGCAAAGAGCTGTGGTCTAAACCAGCAGCCATCCCACCCACCGATGCCGGAATCACCGGCCCAGAGTCCTACATCAAGGGCGACACTTTCATCTACCAAGACCCACAAACCGGCAAAATCCACGGTCTCAACACGGCAGATGGTGAAGAACAGTGGACCTTCGACCCCGGTTCGCTGGGCAAATGCTCCGCCAAGGCGTACTGGCTTCTTGACGACAAACCCGTCACAGATTCCGACACGATCGTCCTTGCGCTCCAAGGACTTGGCCAGGACGCACAGCAGGTCGCCGCTTGCTCAGGTGAGTCACCGGCAGTCGTGGGCTTGCAGTCGCCAGATGGCACCTCGGGCGCTCAAGAGATCAAACCCAAGTGGCAGTCGCCCGCACTGCCCAAGGGCAGCCAGGTCAGCATGCCGACCGTCGACCCCAGCGGCCAATACCTGACGCATGTGGGCTCGGCACCTGACAAGCGAGTCCTGCAGAGGACCTCCCTGAAAGACGGCAAAGCCCAGGCGGCCGTTGTGACCAGGCTCGATGGCGGGGACACCAACCCCGATGCCATTGGCAACATCTACCGACTGTCCGCCGTTGACGCTGACAACTACGCGCTGGAGCGGGAAACCCCCGACCTGTCGACAACATCTGACATCTACACCGTCAAGGAATGGTCGGACGTCGATGATGCAAAGGACCCCGCCGTCACAATCAACACCGATGCCGATGGCGCCGACTGCATTGCCGGCGGCATGCGCGAACTCGGCGGTAAGAAGTACTGCTACTCCGCAACGGAAGAGGGCGCGGTCTTCGCAGAAGTCGGTGACAACCTCACCGGCGGCAAACTCGAAGGCGTGCAGCGCAAACCCGTGAGCGACGAATTCTCGCAGGGTCTGGCCGGCGCCGGACTGCCGTACGAAACGCCCGCCGGCATCACGAAGGACGGGAAGCTGTACGGGCTCGTGCCCAGCCCTGACAACACACTCGATGCGGTCTCCATGACCGATGGTGAGGTTCTCTGGTCAGCCCCCGCCGAGGCGGAAGCAAGTTCCGCTGCCCGCGACGCCGGGTACTTGGCGGGTGCGGACGCTGTTGTTTTCGCCCAGGATGATTCAGCTGTAGCCGTTGACGCCAGCACGGGTGAAGAACTGTGGCGCGAAGGCGTTGGCGCCGGTGAAGGTTCTGCTGGCGAGCTGCGACTGGGATGGCTGTCGATGACCGATTCAGCTGTGGCGCTGAAGATCGATGGTGGCGACAAACCGAACGGGCAGACGAAGTTCCGTGTGCTGAGGTCTGAGGAAGGGTGAGGCGCTCAGGTGCGGTGGGTCGAATGACGCGGCCGTGGGACCGGGGTGGTTTGGCCCCTTGGAGTCAGGCTACTGAAGGCTAGTTCTCTGACCTGAAATGCCGGTGGGGTATGCAGAAGTGCATACCCCACCGGCATTTTCTGTTGGACGTTTGGGCGGATGCGAGCCCGGTGTGTTGCTGGCTCCGTCAACGGGCCTTGTTGTCCTGTTTACTTGTCTGTCACTTTGGGTGTTTAATTTACCGAAAGCAACAGGGTCTACCCGCGTAGAATAGGAGCGCCAGATGGCCGAAAACCTCGCAGCTGATGCAGAGCTGAAGTCCAAAGAAGGGAGATCGAATTTCATAACCGCTGTCGTTTCTTCCTGGTTGGGAACGACGATGGAGTACGTTGACTTTGCGCTTTACGGCCTTGCGACTGCTTTGGTGTTCAACACCCTGTTCTTCCCCTCGGAGTCGCCGGCAGTGTCCCTGCTCGCGGGCTTCTCCACCTACGCGGTCGGTTTCTTCGCGCGGCCGTTGGGGGCGATTTTCTTCGGCCGCCTGGGTGACAAGAAGGGGCGGAAAGTCGTCCTGGTCGTGACCGTTGCGCTCATGGGCGGGGCCACTACCGCTATCGGCTTGCTGCCGACGTATGAGCAGATTGGTCTTGGCGCACCGCTTCTTCTCTTGTTGATGCGCGTCCTTCAAGGCTTTGGTGCTGGCGCTGAGCTGTCGGGCGCGGCGATCGTGCTGACTGAGTACGCCCCCGCGAAGAAGCGCGGGCTTGTTGCGTCGATTGTTGCCATTGGCTCGAACAGCGGTACGCTCCTCGCTTCAGGCGCTTGGCTCCTTGTAGTCCAGATGCCAGATGAAGCGCTTTACTCCTGGGGCTGGCGAATTCCATTCCTAGCCTCGATTCTCGTTGCTCTTGGTGCACTTCTGATTCGCCGCACTATGAAAGAAACTCCGGTTTTCGCTCAGCACAAGGAAGAGCTCGAACAGCGTACGCAGAAGGTTCAGTCGGTTGCCGAGGAAGGCAGCTTTTGGCAGCGGAACCGCGCTTTCTTCGTCATGCTCGGTCTTCGCATCGGTGAAAATGGGCCGTCATACATGGCGCAGGGATTCCTTGTCGGCTATGTCGCCAACATCCTTCTGATCGACAAATCTGTTTCAACGACGGCGGTGCTCATCGCTTCATTCCTCGGATTCGCCGTTATTCCGCTGTCAGGGTACCTATCCGATAAGTTCGGCCGTCGCATCGTGTACCGCTGGTTCTGCTTCGCACTCGTTTTGATGGCAGTCCCCGTCTTTTGGATCCTTGAACTTCGCGATCCCGTGGTGACCGTTATCGTCATTGTTGTTGCTATGTGCGTAGCCTCGTTGGGAATCTTTGGTGTGCAGGCTGCCTATGGCGTGGAACTGTTCGGCGCAAAGAACCGCTTTACCAAGATGGCGGTCGCGAAGGAACTGGGATCAATTCTGTCCGGCGGTACCGCCCCGGCAGTCGCGTCTGCTCTCTTGGCCATGGCTGGAGCTTGGTGGCCGCTCGCCATTTACTGGATGGTGATGGCCGGAATCGGTCTGGCTACGACTTTCGTGGCGCCGGAAACGCGCGGACGCGACCTCAACGATATTCGAGACGCAGTCTGAGTCTGTTAGCTATTGTTGGTGCCCATGCTGGGAAGCTGGGATTGCGAGGCCGAGTATGCATGACCGTGGGGGAAGAGTCACCCGCAAAGACGTGGCCCGTGTTGCGGGAACTTCCGTCGCTGTCGTCAGCTACGTAGTCAACAACGGCCCGCGCCCAGTTTCCAAAGCGCTGCGAGAACGCGTCATCGAAGCCATTAAGGAAACCGGCTATCGCCCCAATGGGGTGGCCAAAGCCTTGGCTTTGGGTACGACGGGCACAATTGGACTGCTTGTTCCCAACATCAAGAATCCGTACTTGTCTGAGCTGGCACACGCGGTGGGCAACGCGGCGCGGCAGCGGGGCTTGAACATTCTGCTGGGCGATTCTGCCGATGATCGCCAGCAGGAAGCCAGCCTTTTGGAAAACTTTGTTCTGAACCGGGTGGAGGGTCTTCTTTTCTACGGTGTCGATGGGTGCCCTCCGGAACTGGAGAAGTTAAGAGACACAACCCGCGTGCTGGTCTTTGACTCTTGGGATAGCCCGTCCTTCGCGCACTGCATGCGGTTGGATGAGGGTGCGGCGGCGTTCAAAGCGGTTGATCACCTTGCCGAACACGGTCGGCAAAGAATAGCGATGATCACCGGACCGCTTGACCAGCGCAATTCGCGAATTCGCATGCAGGGGTGGGCCGAAGCGCTCCGGGCCCGAGGGCTGCAGGAAGACTCAAACTTGTTGCAAAGTGCGCCTTATAGCCGTTCAGGTGGATATCAGGCGGGAGAAAAGCTGATTGAGTCTGCTGTGGATTTCGACGGGCTGTTTGCGGCAAACGAATCCCAGGCTGTTGGATTCCTTGCGGCGTGCTCTGAGGCTGGCGTTTCTGTGCCGAAAGATGTCGCAGTCGCAGCTTTAAACGGAACCTCGATGGGTTCATTCACGATCCCCTCTTTAACGACGTTTGAGCAGCGCGTTGCGGACAACGCGGAGAGCGCAGTCGAGTGTCTGCTCCAAGCGAAAGAGCCGCAGCTTCTGGCAGCCCAAGGGGACCTGATTCGGCGGTCTTCTTGCGGTTGCGAGAGCAGTTACGTGTAGCGGACATGATGGAACGGGAGAACAGTTCTTTGCGTTTGGTGATTGATACCGATCCCGGAAATGGGATTCCCGGTGCGAATACCGATGACGGAATCGCCATCGCTCTCGCTGCGTATTCGCAGTTGGTTGACCTCGTCGGGGTTTCGACTGTCAGTGGTAATACTTCCCGTGAAGAAGGCGCAGCGGCTGCATCATGGCTGCTGAAAGAACTCGCGGTGGACGCTCCGGTTGTGTGTGGGGAGCCCTATGTGAACGCGCGGCGAGTGCGCGAATGGGTAGAGGAAGCACAGCGTAAGCGAACCGGGGAACTCGCTCAGAAGCTGTGGGGGCCTGCACCGTTCGCCGTGAGTTCAGCGGATGCTTTCAACGAAGGGGCCGTCGATTGGCTAGCGCAGACGGTTTTGGCTGACCCTGGAGAAATTACGATTGCAGCGATTGGGCCGCTGTCCAATATTGCATTGATGCTGCGGAAGTATCCTGAAACAGCTGATGCCGTCCGAAGAATTGTCGTAATGGGCGGGGCCTTTGACGCAGATCGGTTCCCGGTTGATACCAACTTTTTCTTGGATCCGGAAGCCGCGGCTGCCGTGATTGCCAGCGGAGCGCCGATGACGCTCGTCCCGATGGATGTCACGACGACAACCATGCTTACGCACGACGACCTTGATGCTTTCGAACGTTTAGACAACTCCCTCACGCGGGCTTTAGTGCCCACGCTGCGCCCGTGGGTCAGCTTCTCATCTGAAACCCGAAACATTCCGGGAATGTGGGTACATGATGCACTGACGGTTGCAATGCTGATTGATCCGACGCTCGTCAGTTCGGAGCACGCAGAGGTCGGGGTTGTCGTCAGCGACGATCGGGAAAGCGGCCGAACCGTGCGTCTAGATGGCGAAACGCCGCAACCCCTCAGCGAATACGCGAGTATTCACCAAGGGGTTGTCGAGCTCGTGACCTCAGTAGATAACAGTCGGCTTTTAGCTCTTCTGCGGGAGAGCTTTCAGCGGCGGTTCTGAAGTTCCGCGCGAATGTCCTTGAGGATTCGGCACAAGCGCTGCAGCAGCTGGGCTACAACACCGAGACCGCCGACGACGACTGCTGAGCCCCACAGGGGAGCAGCCTGCAGGGGTTCGCTGGCTTCGCTGCTGATGACAAGTGCGATGACAACCATGAGTGCAGCAAGGATGTACAGGATGAATGCGAACATCGGTCGTCTGCTTTCGTGGTCGTATGCGACCAGGCGCGGTGCGGCGTCGATGTTGCCGTTGATGTGTGCGGCGTCAGGGGTGCCGTGCGACGAGTGCGAAGCCGATTCAGACAAAGCGGACCATTCTTTCTTATTCTGCCGAGGTGGCTGCCGGGACGAGAGTCGGGGAGCCCGTCGGGAATTACAGTGCCCAGCATGCAGGTGAGCGCTGTGTTGTTTGAGCGGGCTCATTGTACTCGAGCCCCGTCATGCCGGGCTTCGTTGGGCCTTGTCAGCGCGGGTGGGAGTGCATCGTTGCTGCGCCGGAGCGGCCAGCCCAGCCAGCTCAACTTGCCCACCTCGGGCGGCGCGGGCGCAGCCTGGCCCGACCTCCGCCTCGTCCGTTTACTCGCGCGTTCTCACGCAGTAGTGCAGATTTGCGGTTTAATGCAGCGCATTTGCGCGTGAGGTTGCATTAAAGCGTGAGGCTGGGCTTGTTGGGGTGGGTTCGCTACTGGTTTCCGCCTCGTTCGTTCGGTGGACAGTAGGCTCTACAGGCGCTGCCGACCTCCGCCTCGGCTGTTTGCTGGCGCGTTCTCACGCAGTAGTGCAGATTTGCGGTTTAATGCAGCGCATTAGCGCGTGAGGTTGCATTAAAGCGTGAATCTGGGGTGGCCGGAAGCCGCCGAGGTGTCTGGGGTGGTCGGAGGCCGCCGAGGTGCCTGGAGCGCTGATGCTGCATCCCACAAGTTGGGTCGATTCTTGTGTTTCAGCACACATGCGGTAGCGTGACTGCGGCCACTTTCACCAGGTGAAATACCAGTTTCAGACCATCCTGCTGCACACATGGACACACACAGAGAGGCTCAACGATGAGCGATAAGCTCAACCCCGCCGCCGGCCCCACCGCCGCCGGCCCCGCCGGTAACCCAGCCGGCGCCCAGCCCGGTAACCCAACAGGCACCTCGTCAGCTGCGAAAACCCCGGAAAACCCAGCCAAAGTTGCCTTTGCCAGCTTTGTCGGCACGGCGATCGAATGGTACGACTACTTCCTCTTCGGCACCGCGGCGGTGCTGGTGCTCAACGACCAGTTCTTCCCCAGCCTCAGCCCGGTGGCCAGCCAGATGAGTGCGTTGGCGACCTTCGCGGTGGCGTTCATCGCCCGGCCCGTGGGTGGTCTGGTGTTTGGGCACTTCGGCGACAGGATTGGGCGCAAGCAGATGCTCGTGCTGTCGCTGCTCATGATGGGCGGTGCGACGGTCGCGATCGGCCTGTTGCCCGGCTACACCACGATCGGCGTTGCCGCGCCCATCCTCCTGGTGATCCTGCGTCTGATCCAGGGCTTCGGTGTTGGCGGCGAATGGGGTGGTGCCGTCCTCATGGCCGTTGAACACGCGCCCAGGCACAAGCGGGCCTTCTATGGTTCATGGCCGCAGGCCGGTGTGCCCGCCGGTTCTCTGCTGAGTTCCGGCGCGTTCTTCCTGGTGCAGATGATGCCCGAAGAGCAGTTCCTCAGCTGGGGTTGGCGCATCCCGTTCCTCGTGTCCGCCCTGCTGGTGCTGGTCGGCTTCATCATCCGCCTGAAGCTCGAAGACTCCCCGGACATGCAGAAAATGCACGAGGACGAATCGCACGCTGTCGTCCCCGCCCTCGAAATGTTTCGCGACCACAAGCACTCGCTGCTCGTCGGCATTTTCACGCTGGTCGGTTCGAACACCCTGTTCTACCTGGTCACCGTGTACCTGCTGGCCCTTGCGCCGGCCGAAACCGACATGAGCCGCGGCACCGTGCTGCTGGCCATTGCGTTCGGTTCGCTGCTCGACATCATCGCCATTCCGCTGGTCGCTATTTTTGCTGATCAGCACGGCAAGAAGAAGATGCTCATCATCGGTTCGATCGTCACCGCAGCAGTTTCGGTTCCGATCTTCGGACTCATGATGACCGGCCAAACCTGGGCCGCCTACGTCGCGATGGTGCTGGCGTTCCCCATCGGGCACTCGTTTGTGTACGCGACATCCTCGGGCTTCATCGCCGAGCTGTTCGAACCCCGCGTCCGCTACACCGGCGCATCGATCAGCTACCAGCTGTGCGGGCTGATCTCGTCCGCCCCGGCACCGCTGATCTCCACCAGCCTGTACGCCGCCACCGGCAGTTGGATTCCCGTCGCCCTTTACATGGCCGCAGCACAGTTGATCGCTGCTGTCTTTATTGCCACAGCCAAACCCAAAGACGAGGTGAAGGCGTAGCGGGCCTGGGCCCTCCGCCTCGTCCGTTTTCTGGCGCGTTTTCACGCGGTAATGCAGACTCACGCTTTAATGCAGCGCATTTGCGCGTGAGGTTGCATTAAAGCGTGAGTCTGGGTTGGTTGGGGGCCGCCGAGGTGCCGGTTACCAAGTTCCCGACCCCCGCCCAGGTGCCGGTTGCCGAGGTGCCGGTTGCGGCACCTCGGCCCCGTTCCCCTTACAGTTTCTCGGCTGCGTCGACGAGGACGGAGCGGATGATCTGCTCCATTTCCGCGAAGTCCTCCGGCCCGCAGGTCAGCGGGGGAGCCAGCTGGATGACGGGTTCGCCGCGGTCGTCAGCTCGGCAGTAGAGGCCGCGTTCGTACAGCGCCGGTGACACGAAGCCGTTGAGTACGCGCTCGCACTCTTCTTCTGTGAACGTTTCCTTGGTGGCCTTGTCCTTGACCAGTTCGATGCCGAAGAAGTAGCCCTCACCTCGGACGTCGCCGACAATCGGCAGGTCCGTGAGCTTTTCCAGGGTGTTGCGGAAAGCCAGCGAGTTCGATGCCACGCGGTCGTTCAGCCCATCCTTTTCCATGACGTCGAGGTTGGCCAGCGCAACAGCGCAGGAAACGGGGTGACCGCCGAAGGTGTAGCCGTGGTAGAAGGTCTCCCCGCCCTTGCCGAAGGGTTCGAACAGGCGGTCCGAGGCGATCATCGCGCCCAGCGGGGCATAGCCCGAGGTGATGCCCTTGGCGGTGGTGATGATGTCCGGCACGTAGTCGAAGTCGTTGCAGGCGAACATTGATCCGATGCGGCCGAACGCGCAGATCGTTTCGTCTGAGACCAGCAGAACGTCGTGTTCATCGCAGATTTCGCGCACGCGTTCGAAGTAGCCCGGTGGTGGCGGGAAGCATCCGCCGGAGTTCTGCACCGGTTCGAGGAACACGGCGGCAACGGAGTCTGCGCCCTCGAATTCGATGACCTCTTCAATGCGGTCGGCGGCCCAACGGCCGAATGCCTTTTCGTCACCTGCGAAGCGCTCGTCAGCACGGTAGAAGTTGGTGTTCGGCACCTTGTGTGCACCGGGCACGAGCGGCGCGAACTGGTTGCGCAGATCCGGCAGCGACGTCACGCTCAGGGCCCCGTGCGGAGTGCCGTGGTAGGCCGTGGCACGCGAAATGATCTTGTGCTTGCCCGGCTTGCCGGTCAGGCGGAAGTAGTTTTTGGCGAGCTTCAGCGCGGACTCGACAGAGTCGCCACCACCCGAGGTGAAGAACACCCTGTTCAGATCACCCGGCGCGTAGGCGGCCAGGCGGGTAGCCAGTTCAATGGCCGGTTCGTGCGCGTAGGACCACAGGGGGAAGAAGCCGAGTTTCTTGGTCTGGTCGTAGGCGGCCTGGGCGAGCTCTTCGCGCCCATAGCCAACCTGCACGGTGAATAGGCCGGCCAGGCCGTCAATGAGCTTGTGTCCCTTGTCGTCCCACACGTGGTGGCCTTCGCCGTGGGTGATGACGGGGGTGCGGCCGCCGGTGAACAGGTGGTCGTGGCTGGCCATGTGCATCCACAGGTGATCGCGCAGGCCTGCTTGAAGGTCGATGTTCGACATTGGAATCCTTGCTTTCTTGCCTCGGGTTAGCGGGTTCGCTGACGAGGTGTCTGCTTCGGGTTTTGTGGGTGTTGTTTGGGTGGTGCGAGGTGCCGTCTGGCCCTGGTCGGTTCCTGGCATTAGCTGGTTCTAGGCGCTAGCGGGTGCCCCAGTTGTACTTCTGGTCCCAGAGTTTGAGGTACATCATCGTGTCGGTCGATTCGACGGTTTCGAATGAGCGCAGCTGTTGGAGGGTTTCCATCAGTTCGTCGTCATCGGCACACACGACTTCGATGAGGATGTCGTAGACCCCAGCGGTGACGACGGTGTAGTTGACCTGGGGGAGTTTGCTGAGTGCTTCGGCTGTGCCGGTGATGTCACTGTTGACTCGCACACCGATCATGGCCTGGCGGTTGAACCCAAGCTGCATGGGTGAGGTCACGGCGACGATCTGCATGACTCCCGCCGCGGTGAGCTTCGCCGCGCGCTGGCGGACAGCGGCTTCGGAAAGCCCAACTTCGCGGCCGATTTCTGCGTAGCTGCGGCGGCCGTCCTGCTGCAGGGCTTCGATGATTGCCTTCGACTTGCTGTCGAGTTCAGCATCCGGAACTGCGTCTTCAGCAGACATACTCAGCCTTTCCGTCGTAAATCGTTGTTTCAGCGTATCATGTGACGGAAATAGTTGGCTAGGCGCGTTTAGCTTCGGATTTCGTTGTTAGATGTGCTTCTGGTGGTGGGTGAGCTTCGCGCGGTCAGTCAGCAGGCGACCCAGCCGACCTCCACCTCGTCCCTTCACGGGCCCACCCGACCTCCCCCTCGTCCGTTCACGGGCCCCGTTCTCACGCGGAAATGCAGAGTCACGCTTTAATGCAGCGCATTACCGCGCAAATCTGCATTAAAGCGTGAGTCTGCACTGCCCGGAGGCCGCCGAGGTGCCGGGTCGGGCCTTGTGAGCGAGCTTGATGAGGGGTGCTGGTCTGCATTAAAGCGTGAGTCTGACCTCCAGAACCCCGCTCCAGCCCCTACTGTGCCCAGCGGTAGTCGAGCCGTTGCAACGCCCACGCCCAGTTGATGCGTTCCTGTTCCAAGCGCACATTGCGGCCCAGTCGATCCGACACCAAATCGTCGTACAGCGCTCGCTCCGTTGGGGTCAAATTCTCCAAATACGCATTTGTCGGCGCAGGCTCAGAACCCCACAATTTACGGTGCGCTTCCAGGGTGTCTTCATCCATCAACACTGCTTCAGCTCGCGGCAGTTGTGCCCGCACCCCGTGCAGAATGCTGAACCCGTGTGTATCCACATCGCCCCAATACAACACATCCGATCCCGCAAAAAATGCGAGTGTTTGGCTGCGCTGACTCTCAAAACCCTTGCCCCACACCACGGCCCCATCGGCGGGCACAGGAACCGTGAGGAACGTAATTTCGTTCTCCACAATCAGGACGATGTCCGGTACGAAACCAAACTCCGGCAACTGATCCGCCCGCAGCGTGAACTCATCCACGCCGGGCACCGGCGAACGCGCAGGGTCCACCCGCATGCGCACATACGCAGGCTTTGTCGCCAAACCCAACGCCTGCTCGAACTTGCCCTTCGCAGCAGCCACCCCGAGCATTTCCGCCAACGGTCGGCGGTTGGACTCCACGAACTTCGTATCGACCCCGGCCGCATCCACCTGCCGCAAATAGCGGCCTGAACCCTGCGCTGCATCCAACCACTCGTAGGCCGCCAACACCTGCGGCCACTCCGCTGCCAACCGCAGCGCCTCCAGTGGTCGGCGCAAAACCCAGTGCCAGGGAGCCTCCAACTGCCGCTTTTTCGTCACCGACAACAACTCATCAAAGGCGGCAACATCCCGGCCGACCGAAAGAAGCTTCCAAGCCTGATCGAACCGACTGATCACGGCCCGGTGAGGGACCGAGTTCGCACCTACCGCACCCCGACCCCCAACAGACTTGAGTTCGAGGTCGTAGTGAGCCCCACCTCGCGAATCGTGGGAAAGGTCAGAAGACCAGGCACGCCATTCATCCCAGCGGGAAGCGAGCTCAGCGGAAGTCGGCCCGCCCAGGGGCACCGTGATCACCGGGAATTCCTCACCCTGGGCGTAGGCGCGCAGCAGCGACCCGTCTTTCCAGCGGCGCTGCACCGCAGTGCGGATGTCTTGCGGGGATTTCCAAGCGCGGACTCGACTCACACCGATCCCCCGGGCTTCGAACCTCCGGGTTTCGAGCCGCCGGAGTCGGCTATGTTGTTGTAGTACTGCTCGATGGTCATGGTCAGCAGGCGAGAATTATTGCCGCCCACGTTGTCGACGAAGCCGATGCTCTTGACGTACGGGGCGATGATGTGGACCTTCTGCAACGGCGTGACAATCAGCAGCTGCAGGCCCAGTTTGCGGAACAGGTCCAAGGCGTAGCGGGTCGAGGAATCGGAACCGCGGCCAAAAGCCTCATCAATCACGGCAAAGCGGAAGTCCTTCGATTTCGCCGCACCCCACTTCAGGTCAAATTGGTAGGCAAGCGAAGCGGCGAGGATCGTGTACGCCAGCTTTTCCTTCTGCCCGCCGGACTTGCCGTCAGAATCGCGGAAGTGCTCCCACTCCTCATCAGTTTCACGATCACGCTCCGAAGCTGAGAACGTAAACCAATTGCGCACGTCGGTAACACGAGCAGTCCATGTCTTGTCGGCGTCTGTGTGCCCCTCGCGGCCCTTGAATCGCTCGATGATCGCCCGCACATCCTGGAAACGCTGCTCGGAGTACAGGGACGAATCGTCGTTGTCACTGACTTCGGCGGTAACATCACGCAGATCACTGCGGAACTTGCGCACATCCTGGTTAATGGTGGCGGACTTCTCCAGACGAATGTAGCGGCCCTCATTGAAGTCCACGGCTGACAGGGCCTCGTTGATCTTGCCGATCCGCACGTCGATTTCATCCGCCTGCCGGCGGAGCCAACTGGAAAAACCTGCAATTTCGCGAATCGCGTTGGTGTTCAGCTGTTCCTTAAACTCCGTTTTGAACCTCGGGAGATCGTCATTTTTCACTCGTGAGTGGAATTCGCGATAGGCATTGCGCGCGTGCACGCTGGCATCCATTTCCGTGGTTTCTGCAGGGAACTGTTCGCGCACATTGCCCATCTGCGTCAGCAGCGTTGTGGTGTGGCCGTTGATCTTCTCCTGCGCCGATTCGATCTCCTTCGCAATCGCACTGACTGTCGAGGCTTGGAGCTCGTCTGCCTGTTCAACGGACGCGATGCGCTTAGGTACGCGGGCTTGGAGGTCCTCGAAGGATTCTTGGGCTTTTTCGAAAGTGCCTGCCGCGAGGATTTCACGGTCACGTTCCAGCGCTGAACGTTCCTGTCCTAAGCGCACTTCGAGGGTCGTTGCCTTCCGGGCAACATTATCTAGCGCGTTCTCGTTTTCCTTAATCTGCTGTTCTACGGACTCAAAGCTGCGGGTGATCTCCGCCAGCTCCGAGGAACCGCTCTCCAGACGCTCAATCTCAGCTTCAGCAGATTGCAGACGAGCCCGAGCTGATTCCCAATCGACTTCATCCCATGAGTCAAAGTCCAGAACCGCACGCAGGGCTTCGGACTGGGCCTGGACTTCTGCCTGTCTGGCCACAAGCTGTTCCCGCTTCTCATTCAGCTTCGACTGGCGCTGGTACTGTTCTTGGATTTCACGAAGCAGGGCTTCTTTTTTGCGCTCACTGACCCGGCCCAAGACCCAACCGCGTGGATCGTCCACACGACGCCGGTCGTCTTTTTCGTGGCGGTCACGCGAACGCACTTGGCCCTCACGCGTGACCGCGCGTTGCGCACCGCGAAATTCCTCAACGGTGTCCGCACACAGGTGGTCAGCGCGGGACTCTACCTCGCTCTTCAAGTAGGCGCGGAAGGGTGAATCCTCGATCTCGATCGTGTCCGCAAGTCGCAGCCCAGCCGAAGGTTTGCGCTGCAGCGGCACGTGCCGATCCGGTACACGTTCATACACCAAACGCACACCCGTGGTGCGGCCACCGTGACCCGTGGTCTGCAGCCGGGTTCTGTTCACCCATTCGGCAACCGCGGCATAGTGTGCCTGCGGAACCAACATCGACAAGGCGAAGTTTCTAAGCACACGTTCAGCGGCGCCTCGCCATTCTTCGAACTCCTCGGCAACATCCAGAAGCTCACCCGCGAAGGGGAGCTCGTCTTCAGCAATTCCAGTGGCGGCACTGAGCTGTTCACGGATATCCAGCAGGTTGCTGGGCAGGTTGTTCCGGCGGGCGGCCAGACTTTTCAGTTCGCGTTTGGTTTCGCGTTCCTGCTCGGTGAGCAGCAGCTTTTCGGCTTCGATGGCCGAACGATTCTTATCAAGTTCGGTGGCCTCTGGCTCCAGCACCGCCAGTTGATCTTGAGCCTTGCCGGGAATCTGGTTGAAATCAGCCCGCGTTTTAACCTCAGCCAAGCCTGCATCATGCAGTTTTACCTGCAGGCGCTGGTTGCGAGCTTCGCGCTGCTCTTGCTGTTCACGGGCAGATGCAGCCTTGTGCCTCAGGGTCTCCAGGCGCTCGCCGCCGGCCGAGGCACGCGCCGCGATGAGATCGTCACGTTCCGTAGACAGCTTGTCACGGGTTTCACGCTTTGCCACCAACTGCTGGTTGACGGTAGTGAGATCAGTTTCCAGCTGCTCGATACTGGCAGTTCGCAGCGTCGCGCGTATGTCGGAAAAGAACATAGCCACAGCATCACGCTGCTTGGCCAGATTGTCCTTCTTGGCAATCACGGCATCGTACTTATCCGCGTTTTCTACCAGAGGGGTCAGCAGCTCCAACTGTTCCTGGGCTCGCTGCACGGCCTGGTAGGCATTTTCAAGATCATCGAAGTGGTCGATGATCTGCCTGATCCGACCACCAGCATCGGTGGGTTCGAGCATGTGAGTGCGCACAAACTCGTTGAGATCCCCCACGGCCTTCATTGACACCGTCTGCTGGAACAAGTCCATGGCCTGTTCTGACCGGATGCCCAGAAGCCTGCGCATGCGGCGGGCGTAGTTCGGGAAGGTGTCGTCAACAGCGACGTCCTTCTTCCGCAGCTTGCGCAGCAGGTTGTTGATATCGGTGCCGAAGCCTGAAAAGTCATCCAGGATGGTCAGCCGCTTGGGTGCAGAGAAGAACCGTCGCCACGGCTGGCCCGTTGAATCGCGCTGCTGGAACACCTGGGCCAGGGTCACAGTTTCGCCGTATCCCTCGTTGGTGAAGGTCCCCAGAATCACCGAATAGGCATTGTGGCCGCGCAGAGCCACCGGGCGGGATGTGCCGGTTTGTTCGTCGCGCTCAGATTTGTAGTGGCCCTCAACGTAGCTGCGCAAACTACGCTCACGCCTACCGGCACCTGCGGCCTTGTTGTATTCAATCGTGTGCGAAGGCAACAGCAAGGTGCTCACAGCATCGACAATCGTCGACTTTCCACTGCCGATATCACCTGTCAGCAGCGCCATTTCGCCATTCGGGTACAAGTAGCTGACGTGGTTGTCGAACGTACCCCAGTTGTACAGTTCAATCCGTTCAAGTCTGTAGCCCGGTTTGCCCGTCGCCTCAACTTCAACTGTGGAGAACAGACCTTCGCTCATTGCCCACCCTGGTTCAGTACGGACTTATATTCGTCCAGCTTCTGCGCAAAATCAGACAGCGTCTGCGCATCGACATAGGCTTTCAGAATTCGGCGGACTTCCCACACATCGTTTTCACCGCGCAATTTGCGCAGAAAACCGAGCTTCTCGATCCTGCCTATGCTCTGGTCGATGTTGTTGATGATCCGGGCTTCGTCAGAAGAGTCAGCTAGAAAGACCCGGAGCGAATCAACGATGTCATCCCGATCCACCGCCAGGCGGCCCTGATCGCCGTGGGATTCGAATTCCACCAAGCGTCTGCGCAGCAACACCAGCAGCAGGGAATCGTTGTAGGGAAGTTTGCGGCGTGTGATCAAACGGGGGAGTGGTTCTTCGCCCTCCCGTTCTTCCTGCATGCGCAAATAGGCGTAGCCCTCGTTTTCATCCACCACAACATCCAGGCCGATGGTGTTGAAATGATCGCGCACCGGGGCGGGGTTCTTAAGAAGGTCACGCCAGACGTCTTCTGCAGTTTCCTGGTACACCACACCGCGCATCAGGGCGATGATGCTGCGCGCCGCCGCTGTTTCCTCGGGAGTTCTCATGGCTGTAGTGTCCTCAAGATCTGGTTACCTTAATCTGAGCAAGCCGCACCTGGTACGTGAGTTCGTCATCCTGGGCTTCGATGGTCGATTCGACATCGTCGTTGATATCCACCTGAACATCCTCAGCCGGCAGGGACAGATAGCCGATGAGTTCGCTCACGCCCTGTTCTATCGGGTACATCTGCACAATGTCGTCCAGCAGCGCCGATTCGCCCTGTGGGATGATCGCGGCAAGCTGGCTCAAGAGTTTCGTCTGGTCAACAAAGACCTGTGATGTAAGCGCGGTGGTGTCGAGGTCTTCGGCCTCGCTGGGCTGCAGAAGGCTGTCGACCTCGGTGGTTGGACGCACGTCATACAGAGGGCGTTCCAACGGCAGCGCCACATCAACGCCCGGGACGTCGACTTCGATGCCGACGGGAGAGTCCTTCTTCGACGCTTGCGCGCGAACATCGACGGCATGGCGCTCGATGTCTTTTACCAGTTCCAGAACTCTGCGGTTTTCCACCCAGATTTGGTCATCCAGGAACCTGCGGAACTGTTCAGATATCTGGCGCACCGTCTGCTGAGTGCGCTCAGCGGCATCCGCCCAGTCGTGGTGGATAGTGCGTAACCGGCTGTCTGTCTGTATCTGAGCAAGTTCCGACACGCGGCCAAGCAGCTGCGACAGTTCTTCCTGTCTGGCCTCCGACAACAGCAGGTCATAAAATGCCTGGAAGCTGCGTCCCTGATCCGAACCATCGATATTGGCCCTGGTCGACACAAGTTCATCCAACAGTTCGCCGCGGCTGCCCTGCCACGTGGCGATCTTCTCTCGGGCACTCCGATCCAACGACCGGAAGTTTTCCTCCACCTGCCGAAAATCCGCCAACAGTTCCCTGGCGGTGGACGTAAACTGCTGATACCGATCCCTCAGCCTGGTGCCATCGAGCATGCCAAACTGCGGGTCCTGTTCAATCTGGCGAATCTCGCGATCAATTGAATCGCGGCGTCGCTTGAGTTCCGCAATACGTTCCTCAGGATCTTCTTCCGAACCCATCGAGATCTGCCGCAGCAGTTCTACAATCGTCTGCAGCCGCGACTCGGTGGCCACAAACGGGCGCACCTGCAGGCCGAGCACCCACGAATACGCCTTCTCCAGCGCAGGTGTGGCGTCGTAGTGAAGCTCGTCAGAATCCACCGGGTAGAACCTGCGCAGCCAACCAGAATCGTCCGCCGCCCAATCCTCTAAATAATCCGTAGGGTCCTTGGGGTACGGCGCAGGTTCGCCAAGGCTGACGGCCTGGTCATTCAGCCCGTAGAGCTCGTCATCCAGCGCACCCGCAAGTGTGCTGGCGGCCGTCGCGCCGTGGTTTTCCTCTATGAAATACCGACCCAAAAACGACAAAATCAAGGGCGCGTTCTGAGCGCGCAGCAGCTTCCACGCGGGGTTCAGACGGCGCAACCGGTCGATCTGTTCGGCATCCATGATGCTCCAAGGTTAGCCGGGAAATAAGGGGGATAACAGGGATGAGGTGGTGGCTACTTTTGGGGCGTCACCGGTCCGTTCTCACGCGGCCCGCCTCGGTCTCCTGCCTTCACGGGCCCGTTCTCACGCGGAAATGCAGATTCACGCTTTAATGCGCCGCATTACCGCGCAAATCTGCATTAAAGCGTGAGTCTGGGTTGCCCGGAAGCCGCCGAGGTGGGGAGAGCCGCAACGACCTCCCGTGCCCGACTGAGCGTGAACACGACCCTGCGTGAAAACGACTGCGCGCGAATACGATCAGCTCGTCTTCTTTGCCTCGATAACCCAATGGGAGCCATCGAAGCCGTCAACAATCATGCGGGCAGAAATGCCTCGGCCCTGGCCGGTCACAATCCAGTTCGGCTTCAACACACCGCGCGGCTGGCTGGTTTCAACATCGAACATGACGCCCAGCTTGTACCGCTTGCGCAGCGCGGCTCCAGCCAAATCCCGGGCCGCCTTCACGGCAGACTCGGGAGCAGGCTCGGCAAGCGGGCCTTCAGCTGGAACCTCTTCACCATCAGTGGGCACGTGCGTGATGAAGGACGAACCACCCATTGCATCAACAAACACATCAACAACACCCGCCGGCCCACGTTTGCGCTGGGCGGTAATCCGCACATGCCAAAACGGGTGATGCACCAGCCGGGCGGATGCCTGCCCGCCGCCCAATCTGCGGCGAACAACCTCCTCGGCCTCCGCGGCCAAAACCGACGGGGTCAGCCGGACTGCACGCAGCCCAGCTGACCCCGTCACCTGGTTCGGGTCAGTCACGCGAGGTGCCTTCCACCTCGTCAGCCTCCGTCACCTGCCCGCCGGCACCGCCGCCCGCGGGGCCCGCGCCAGCACCAGCCGAACCGGCACCGCCCGCGGCACCTGCCGAACTGGCATCAGCCTCATCCTCCACAGGAACCTGCGCGGCAAGACCGGGGTTCTGTCCCATGGCCAGGCGAGCCGGAATCGGCCCAACCTTCGCGGTTTCGTTCAGGGCGTCGACAATATGCTCAGGCACCGGGTTGGACTTCTGCGTGGCAAGTGACACCACAACAAGCGTCAGCGCAGAGACAACAACTGTTGCCATCGGGTCGATCGACGTCTTCTCCGTCAGACCGCCCAACTGCCACACAACGGGAACAACAGCGCCGACGATCATCGACGAAATAGCTCCAGCGGTGTTCGCCTTCTTCCACCACACGGCGGCAACATACGCCGGAACAAAAGACGTGCCGAGGATCGTGGTCGCGAAGATGACCAGGTCAGCCACACCGGGCGCACCCGTCACGGCAACAGCAAATCCGATCACAGCAAGAATCAGCACCGTGATGCGCGAAACCCACACGGCCTGGCGCTGTGAATTGCTGCGGCTGATGAAGCGCTGAAAAAGGTCGTGCGACGCGATCGTGCCGCTCTGCAGCAGAAGCGCATCCGCCGTCGACATAATCGCCGCCATAATCGCAGCCATCACGATGCCGACAGCGAAGTTCGGCAGCACCGCCTCCGCAATTCCGAACACGGCCAGTTCCGGGTCCGACAGGTTCGGCAGCAGCACCAGCGCCATAACACCGACAAGGTACGGGGCCGGCACGAACAGCAGGTTGAAGCCCGTGGAGTACAGCGCCGCAGTGCGTGCAACTGAGGGCTTCTTCATGGCCATGTGGCTGACGTTGACGTGCGGATAGCCCATGTAGCCAATCGAGAAGATCAGCAGCGCACCGATGATCACACCCCATTGGACTGACTCAAAACCATCAGGACCCCACATGGTCAGAAGGTTCGGGTTGATCTCGGCAACAGCGTTGTTGCCCGCGGTCAGACCGCCAACAGCCATGAGCGTGGCAATGAGAATCCACAGCATGCCGATCAGCATGATGATCGCCTGCGCGAAGTCCGAATACGCAACAGCCAGGTATCCGCCCAGGAACGTGTAGAGAACAATCACGCCGATCGCAATGAGCAGCGACCACTTGAAGTCAATGCCGGTGACCATCTCCAGTCCGCGCCCACCGGCAATGAACTGGGTCAGCACGTACAGGAACATGCACGCTAGCGCGATCGGTGCGGCCACCGCTCGCGTCCACGCCGACGGGTAGCGGTGCTCCAAATACTCAATTGAGGTGAGTGATCCGAGGATCTGCGACAGTTTGCGCATGCGCCTGCCCAGAATCGACAGGTTGAGCACACCACCGCCGATGTCACCCATCGCGTACCACATGCCGAAGTAGCCCTGCGTGTAGCCAAGCGACCCCGCGCCGAGGAACATGTAGCCCGACATCGATGACGACTGCAGCCTCAGAGCCGTGACCGCCGGACCCAGACTGCGCCCACCCAGCAGGAAGCCCTCTTCGCCGACCGAGCTGCGGCGCATGGTCCACACGCCGATCGCAATCATGGCGACAAAGTAGATGAGGAGGAATGTCAGTTCGATGCTCACAGCGCACCTCCTTCTTCAGGTGCTGCTGCCCCTGGTGTGCGGCCTGCCTGAGCTGACGAGGTGGAGCTCACCTGCCCCGCACCGGCACCGTTGGTGCCGGTTGGGGTTTCTTCTGCATCTTCGGCACCCCAGTGTGACGACGAAAAGAAGAAGATGAGCGTGTAGGCAATCCATCCCAGGGGGATGCCCACAATGATGAGCAGTGTTGCTGTGGGAAGTCCGAACATCGTGGCTCCTTACTCCGTGAACGTATCCGCGACATCGAGGGCACGGTCAATGGCATCCAGGCCCGCCGCAACGTCTTCGTCCGATGTGTTCAGCGGCGGCACCACGTGAATGCGGTTGAAGTTTGCGAACGGAAGAACACCGTACTCCTTGATCTTGGCGATCGTGGCGTTCATCGCTTCGCTCGTCGCACCGTAGGGTGCGAGCGGTTCGCGAGTTTCCTTGTTCTTGACCAGCTCAATCGCCCAGAAGCAGCCGCGGCCGCGCACATCACCGACCGACGGGTGGTTGGCGTGCATCTTCTCGAGCGCCGGGCGGATGATTTCATCGCCCAGGCGTGCGGCGTTTTCCACCATTTCCTCTTCGCGCATGGCCTTGATCGTCGCGGCCGCAGCCGCGGTCGCCAGCGGGTGGCCGGAGTAGGTGAGACCACCGGGGAAAACGCGGTCATCAAAGGTCTTCTTGATTTCGTTGGACATGATGACTCCGCCGAGCGGCACATAGCCGGAGTTCACACCCTTGGCGAAGGTGATGAGGTCCGGAACGACATTGAACTGCTCAAAAGCGAACCACGAACCGGAACGACCGAAGCCGGCCATCACCTCGTCGGCGATGTACATGATCCCGTACTTGCGGGTCAGCTCGCGCACACCTTCGAGGTACCCCGGAGGGGGAGCGTAGATGCCGGCGGTTCCGGGAATCGTCTCCAGAATCAGGGCAGCAATGTTCTGCGCGCCCTCGAGCACAATGACGTCTTCCAGGTGGCGCAGAGCGCGTTCGGTTTCATCCTGTTCGCTGTCCGTGCCGAAGTGCGAACGGTAGGTGTGCGGCGGGAAGAAGTGAACAACGCCCTCACCCGGGGTGTCATTGGGAATGCGGCGAGGGTCGCCCGTGAGGTTCACCGCCAGGCTCGTGGCACCGTGGAAGCTGCGGTAGGCCGACAGCACCTTCTGGCGTCCCGTGTGCAGGCGCGCCAGACGGACAGCGTTTTCGTTTGCATCCGCGCCGCCGTTGGTGAAGAACACGTAGTCCATGCCGTCTGGTGCCAGGCCGGTGATGAGCGCGGCAGCCTCAGAGCGCGGCTTGACGGCGTGGGCCGGAGCGATCGTTGCGATCGAATCAGCCTGGTCCTTAATGGCCTGAATGACCTTGGGGTGCTGATGCCCGATGTTCGTGTTGACCAGCTGCGATGAAAAGTCGAGGAACTTCCGCCCCTCGCCATCCCACACGTGCGAACCTTCGGCGCGCGTGATGGTCATCGGGTTGATCTGCGCCTGAGCTGACCACGAATGGAAAACATGCGCTCGGTCGAGTTCGTATGTGCGTGCAGCGTCATCGACGTCGATGTTCATAAGAGCCCCTTTGCTCACGGTGCCCCTCGCTGCTGCGATCCGATTCAGCGATGATCCAGCGGCTTTGCTGGACGCTGTTCTGAACGTGGCGTTGAACGCAGTTCGGAAGGGCGGCGGTTCGTCCTATCCGCGTCAGTATGTCTCAGCTGACCAGCCACGCCAAGGGCCATTCTGTAAAGTCAGCCCAAAGCTTTCTTTACACAGTGAAAGGCGATGTCTATGCAGGACATCAGTGCTGGTCAGCACACGGGCTCTGTTCCGGAAACCGACGGCCTGCGCGATCTGACCGTGAGGAACTTCCTGCAGCTTCCCCAAGTGAAACTCGGCAATCCCGTAGTTCTCGCAGGTGAAGAGCATCTCGACACCCCGGTCCGCTGGGTCCACATTGCTGAAACTGACGCAGTCACCGACCTGCTGGAAGGTGGCGAGATGCTGCTGTCGTCCTCGCCGGCCTTCCAACACTCCGTCGAGCACACCCGTGCTTTTCTCGACCAGGCGCGCAGGGCCGGGGCCGTGGGGTTCGCGGTTGAGGCAATTGACGAGGTGGGGCTCGCCAGCCCCCGCTCTCTTGAAGTACTCACTGAGGCCGGGAGGGGAGCGGGTATGCCCGTCGTAGCGCTCAGATCCCGCGTGCGGTTTGTGCGGATCACGCAGGAAGCCCACCGGGTGCTCATCGGCCAGCAGCTCAGCATTGTCGAACGCACCCGCGAACTCCACGAGGCCTTTACCGAACTGAGTCTGAGCGGTGCGGACGAAAGCGTGATCGTGCGCGAAGCCGCCAGGCGTTTGGGCACCCCGGTGGTGCTCGAAGACGCAGCTCACAGGATCCTCGCTCATGCTCCTGCCGATGCCCTTGCGGCAACAGAGAACTGGCCGCCGTCGGCTGCCCAGGCAGTCCCGGTGGGCGTCAAAGGCCGCAGGTGGGGTCGGGTGGTCGCCCCTTCGGCACGCGAAGACGACCCCTACGCGGCCGAGGTCCTGCAGCGGGCAAGCCAGGCCATCACGCTGGTGCGCGCACACTCACAGACCACATACGACCTGCGGATGCGCGCCAGCGACCACTTCGTGTCAGAACTTCCGCACATGAGCGAAGAACAGGCGCTCAGACGCGGCCGCGCAGCCGACCTGCACGGCCCGGGCGGGTTCATGGCAATAGGGGTCGAAATGTGCGGCGGCGGCTTTGCTGAGGACGACGGCGATGCAGCCAGCGGGAGCGTCACCAAAGACGAAGCGGCCGACTACCAGCTGCGCGAACGCGGCCTGCGTTTGGAACTCGTGGCCGCCGCCGAACGCTTGGGGCTGACTGCCGTGACATCCGCGTGGCGCACCGGAACAGTCGTCGCAATCCTGGGGCTTCCATCGAGTGTGGGTGGTTCGGCGGACGACCTCACCGCAGAACTCTGCCGCGACCTCACCGAGGCCATCCCCGAAACCATCACGGTCGGCGCAGGTCAGCTGAGCCAGACACTCGTCCCGGTTGCCGATGACATCCCCACCGCGGTCGAAGCCGCCCACGTGGCCGCGGGCATGTCCATTCGCCGCCAGCCCTTCTACAGGTTCTCCGATCTGCGGCTCAACGGGCTGATCGCCAGCCTGAGTGACGACCCGCGAATGAGCGCATTCGCCCACGCTGAACTGGGGCCGCTGCTGAATTCAGCCGAGCCCGACGCTTCTGGGAGCAGACAGCGGGAGGCGGGCGGCGCCTCGTCAGATGACCTCGAATTCCTGTGGGTCTACCTGCTGTGCGGCGGGCAGAAGGCTGCCGTGGCGCGGCAGCTGGGAATCAGCAGGCCGGCCGTTTACGCAAAAGCCGGGCGCATAGCATCGACACTGGGAGTGTCACTCGACGACCCAGAATCAGCGGCAGCGCTCCTGACCGCACTGCTGTGGCAGCGAAGCCGCAGCATGTGATGGCGGTAGGGGCGACTGAGTGCGTTGACGGCAGAGGGGCCGAGGACACCGGGCGGCTGGGTGCAGCCCGCAGCGAATGCAACAGCGAGCAGAAAGGACAAGCGTGGGACGGCAGCACAGAATCGACTGGGCGAAGCTTCGCAGGCGCGGCCGGCGTTACTGGGCGATTTCCACGCAGATTTCCCTGTACTTCGGGGTGCACACGCTGCTCATGACTGCCATCCCGCTGTCTATTTCCGACCCTGTCATCAGGCCTATTGCGCTCGCCCTGTACATGGGAGCGGGCATTGCCTTTGATTCCTTCGCCACTGCACTGTCCGCCAGGATCGGCAACCGGCGAGTCACCCGAATCGCCGGCGGCCTGGTCACAATTCTTGCGCTGTTCGCGGCCCTGGACGGTGTCCACGGATGGGCGTGGCTGGTATTGGCCACATTGTTCTCGGTTTGTTCGAGCCTGCTGTACATCCCCGGGATCGCCTACTTTTCGAACCTCCTGGGGCCGCGGCAGACGGACGGTCAGCGGATCAACGTCATCCTCCAACGAGGTGGAGCTCTCGGGTCCGCCCTCATCATCTCGGCGGTCTTGTCTCAGGACCTCGCGTGGATCATGTGGTGGTTCATGGTGGGGCTCGGTCTGCTCTTCGGGGCGCTGAGCTACCGATTCCCCCGGCCCGTGCGCACAGAAGAGGGCGCGTCCCTGAACCCGGTTGCCGCAATGGCGGCCTCAGTTTCAGCGACAGTGCATTCGCCGACGCTCATGTTGGCACTCGTGGTCTCCTGCAGCACACCGCTTATGTTCTTGCTGCACGGTTCTGTCCTGCCGGTGGAAAAAGCCAGCGCCGGAAGCACGGTCGGTGCGGCAATCGGTGTGGGCCTGGTGCTGCGCGAATTGCTGTCCGTTCTTTCTATAGCGTTCATTGCCCGCGGTGATTTTGTGCGCTGCAACGTTGAATTCATTGTGACGACCGCCATTGCCGGTATTGGCGGAGTTATGGCGGCCATCAGCAATCAGCCCTGGATGGTGGCGGTCGGCATTGCTCTGGGCGGACCGGTTGTGGCCAGCACAATCGTCGTCACGGTCCTCAACGTCAACCGCTCAGCCATCGGTTCGTTCCGTCCTTGGGCGCACTTCGGAGCGATGGGCATGTCCCAGCGGATCACCGGACTCGCCGTCCCCCTGGCATTCGGCGCCGCCTCTGGGGCCGGAGGTGCCGCCGTCACAATCACAGCGGGAGCCATGTTCGCAGCGGTAGCAGGCGGCGCCTCGCTCCTTTTGGCGATTGTCGTGCGGCAGGCCGGCGGACGCGCGCACGCGGGGTAAAGACGGGCTTAGGTCAGAAACAAGCCCGATAATGGAAGTGAGCAGGCGCAGGCAGCAGAAGAAAGGGAAGCCCATGCAGCTCGACGGTCAGAAAATCATTGTCACAGGAGGAGCCGCAGGAATCGGCGGAGCAATCAGCAGGCTCCTTGCAGAACGCGGCGCGAAAGTCGTCGCCGTCGACATCAACGAAGACGCAGGCCAGAAACTCCAAACTGAATTTGAGGGCAGCGTGCGCTTCCTGGCTGCCGATGTCAGCCTGCCGGAAACTGCAGAAAAGGCCGTCGGGCTCGCGGTAGAAGAGTTCGGCGGCCTGACCGGCCTGGTCAACAACGCCCACGCCTCCAAACAAGCGCCCTTTGCCGACCTTGGCGAAGACGAATGGAAGCTGTCCTTTGGTACGGGTTTCGAAGCAACCCGCAACTTCATGCTCGCCGCCTACCCCCACCTCAAGGGCGGCGGTTCGATCGTCAACTTCGGTTCCGGAGCAGCGATTGTCGGCCAGCCCACCCAGGCGGCCTACGCCTCGGCAAAAGAGGCGATTCGAGGACTCACGCGCGTTGTGGCCAACGAATGGGCGGCAGACAACATCCGCGTCAACATCGTCAGCCCCATGGCGTTGACCGAAGGTGTTGCAGCGTGGGCGAAAGCGTTCCCCGAAATGTACGAAGCCAGCCTGAAAAAGGTTCCGCTGGGCCGCTTCGGCGACCCCCACGACGACGTCGCACCAATCGTTGCGTTCCTCCTGTCGGACGACTCGAAGTACATGACGGGGCAGACGCTTATGGCCGACGGTGGAGCCAACAAACTGTACTGACACGCCCCGCCGGGCGGGGTGAACTGGGCTCGTGTCTTTGGCTGGAGAAGCTTGTGGTGTGGGGCCAGCTGGTCAGCCGTGAAGGCTGAATGCGGTCGGATGGTCGTGGAGGGAACCGAGTGTGGGTTTAAGGTAGGGCCAAGCCGAAATGGCTTGCCTACGCACACATAGGTCATCACAAAGGAGTGTTATGACTGCCGATCAGCTGCACTGGCTTTCCGTTCGCCAGCTCCTGTGCGGATTCCGCGCAGGTACGTTTACCCCGCTTGAGGTGCTCGACCATCTGGTTGAGCGAATCGAGGAGCTCGACAAAGCCACGGGCATTAACGCGATCGTCGACCTGCAGGTGGAATCCGCTCGCGAGCTCGCAGCGGAAGCCACGAGGTACTACCAGGACGGTGCGGGCGATTGCTGCGAAATCGGTTCTTCCTACCACGATGCTGAACGGCCGCTTTTGGGTGTGCCGTTCCTCGTCAAAGAACAGCACGACGTTGCGGGACTGTCAGCGACACGCGGCTCTCAAGCTCTGCAGGGAAGGGTTGCCGAAAAGGACGCGGAAATCGTTGCTCGGCTCAAACAAGCCGGAGCGATTCCCTTTGGACGAACCACCACGCCGGAAATGTCGTGCGCAACGTTCACCCACACTCGCGAATGGGGAGTCACCCGCAACCCGTACAACCCGAACAAGACCCCGGGCGGCTCCTCGGGAGGTTCCGGTGCGGCAGTTGCCGCAGGTTTCGCACCCTTTGCAACCGCGAGTGACATCGGCGGGTCCACCCGAATTCCCGCGGCTTTCTGCGGTCTGCCCGGGCTGAAGACCTCGCACGGGCGTACGCCCGGCGCAGTGCCCATGAACATCGACTGGTACCGCGGCGACCACATTCTGGCGCGGACCGTGTCGGACACCGCGCTGGTCTTCAACCAGATCATGGGGCCGTCAAAGCTCGATATGGCGACGATTCCCGTCAGCGGATCGTTTCCCGTGGAACATCACTTCGGGCAGTACAGCTACACCTCGGGGCAGGAGGTGCCTGCGGAGGCCGAGGTACACGACGTCGATCTGAGCGGCTGGAGGATCGGGGTCAGTGCTGACCTGGGCTGCTATGAGCTTGATGAATCCACACGCCTGGGTGTTGAACGAGTCGCTGAGGCATTGGAAGCGGCAGGTGCGCAGGTCGTGCCCGTTGATGTTCAGCTGAAGCTCGAGGATGTCACGCGGGCCTCGATGGCTCACTACGGCGGACTTCTGGCGCCCAATATTGAGCGGCAGGCCGGCGGCGACATCACGGTTCTTGAGCCCTACACGCAGGAGTTCGTCCGCAGGACCACGCGCTTTGCCGAGGAAACCTCGCTGCTGGAGGCTGCTCTCATCGAATCTGACATTCAGCAGAAGCTGCTGGCGGCACTCGACGAGGTTGACGTGCTCATCACGGCAACCTCGGCTGTTGAGGACCTCGATGCTGGGCAGGACTTCACCACCGGAATCGACCGGCCCGACGGTGAACACAGCTTCTACTGGGAAGCACACCAGGTGGTGCCGTTCAACATCGCTAACCGGATGCCCGCCATGTCAGTGCCCAGTGGCATCGGCTCGGCAGGAGTGCCCACCGGCGTGCAGATCGTCGGCATGCCCTACCGCGAAGCGACAGTGTTGCGAGTCGCCGCTGCTATCGAAGCGCTCATGCCGTTCCCCAGGCCCAAGGTTGGGTGAGGGATTCGGCTGGTTGGGCAGGAGGCTTCGGCTGGGTTCCTAGCTTCGTCGGTACTCCCCGGTTCTGCTGTCTAGGTGGAGTATTGAGGCGATCCGGCAGTTTTTGCCTTGCTTTGCACCTAATCAGCAGAGCGACCGATTAGGCATGAATACTGCTGGCGGTCAGGCCACAGTCGACCCTCGGAACACAGAATCGCAGGGTGTCCGACATATCGTTCGAAAAGCTTAGGCAGAATCCTTGAGATTCCGCGGTTCCCGGCTAGTGTGGCTAGTGCATCGGAAAAACTCCGGATGTTGCGTATCGAAGACGATGGGCAGTGTTCTGAGTCGGACCAATGCTTCCGGAGTACTTTCGAAGTCCCGGTGATATCTCCTTTCTGTGTGTGCTGTGGCCGGGTTCCATGTGGAACCCGGCCACTGCTTTGCCCACAAAACTCCGCGGCCGCACACCGGTTAGCAACAAAAACTCCCGTTAGCAGTGGTTGCTAAAGCGCAGGTTCCGTCTAAGGGGAGTCTTTGTGCGGCTAAGGCGCAGATTTCGTCTAACGGGTGTTTCTTTCACTTGCGGGTGTGGTGCAGGTATGTGGCGGCAGCCGGTTAGTCGCCTCGTCTAGCTGGTTCTGACGCACCCGCACACCGGTTAGCAATAAAAACTCCCGTTAGCAGTGGTTGCTAAAGCGCAGATTCCGGCTTAGGGGAGTCTTTGTGTGGTTAAGGCGCAGATTCCGTCTAACGGGTGTTTCTTTCGCTTGCGGGTGTGGTGTAGGTATGCGGCGGCAGCCGGTTAGTTGCCTCGTCTAGCTGGTTCTGACGCACCCGCACACTCGCCAGCGCCCGGACCCACACCTCGTACTCCCACCCCAAACACAGACGAGGCGGAACTCACCACAGGTGAGTTCCGCCTCGGGAAATCAGTCAGGCAGCAAGCCCTTCAGCTGTGCGGCCCCAACCAGGCCACCCGCCTAACGGGCCAAACATCCCAGCCGGGCCACGCTCCCTACCTCAGAACGAAGATCAGGCCTTGTTGTCTTCTTCGTCTTCTTCGATCAGGTCGTTGACAACAGCGGCGTCGCCTTCAGCAACGTGGCGTCCGTCCTGTTCGACAATCACTTCGCCGTCTTCGTTCAGCGGTGCAGGAACGTCTTCGACAACGGTGGTGGTGCGGTGCGAACCAACCGGCCGCGCGTCAGCGGGACGGTTGCCCGGCAGCGGTTCCGACCACGGGTCTTCAACCGGCTTGACCTTGGTCCAGACGTAGTAGCCGATCAGGCCAACACCGGTCAGAGCCAGCAGCCACACGATCCACATGCCGCGCTTGCCCTGAGCCTTGCGAGCTTCCTTCGCAGCCTGCTTCGAGGCCTTGCGCGAAGCCTTGGCGAGTTCGTCAGCGCGCTTAGCGGCGAGCTTCTTGAACTTCTTGACCTGGCCCTTCTTGCCCGTGACGCGCTCAATCAGTTCGTCAAGAGCCTTGGGGGTTTCAGCGTTGCGAATGGCCTTCGCTGCGTCCTTCGAACCAGCGGCAATCGTCTTGGCGTGGTCGGAAGCGCGTTCGCCGCCGCGAGCAACCAGGAGACCCTGGGCTTCGGCAGCCTTGGAGCGACCGTATTCAAGACCGTCTTCGATCTTGCCGAGGCCCTGCTCAGCCCAGTCTTCGAGCTGGGGGCGGACGTTGTCGGCAGTCTTCTGCAGGCGGTCTCCGGCTTCCTTCAGGGCGGGGCGTGCAGCCTCGGTGCCATCCTGAAGGAGCTGGCCGGCCTTTTCGGTCAGGTTGTGTACGGCGTTGTCGACGTTCTCGAGAAACGACTTCGGTGCGGACTTCTTCTTGAACATTTCACCCTCCTGGGATGTTCGCCCCTGCGCAGTGCAGGGCATATGTGTGCGCCATTCGTCCTCTCCATCGTACTGGTCGGCACTGACACGAGGGGACCCCAGGCGGCCGAAAAGTCAGATTCTGACGGTATTTCCACTAACAGCTGACCGCATTCCATACGTTTTCCACTGACATCGTAAGCTCCCAGCGGAACATCAGGGGCAAATAAGGTTCATGTCAGTGGTTCATGACAAACTGAAGCTATGAGTATTGCTACACAGCAGATTATCCTGCACACCAACAAGGGCGACATCAAACTTGACCTCTTCGGCAACCACGCTCCGAAGACGGTTGCCAACTTCGTTGAACTGGCCAAGGGCGAACGGGAATACAAGGACGACGCCGGCCGTTCCAACCCCACCCCGTACTACGACGGTCTGGGCTTCCACCGCATCATCTCGAACTTCATGATCCAGGGCGGCTGCCCGGTCGGCACCGGCACCGGCGGCCCCGGCTACATGTTTGACGACGAAATCCACCCCGAACTGCAGTTCACCAAGAAGGGCCTCCTGGCCATGGCGAACGCCGGTACCCGCGGCGGCCGCGGCACCAACGGCTCGCAGTTCTTCATCACCACCGCCGAAACCCCGTGGCTCAACGGCAAGCACACCATCTTCGGTGAAGTTGCCGACGCTGACTCGCTCGCGGTTGTCGAAAAGATCGAAGCCTCGCCCACCGGCGCCATGGACCGTCCGATCGAGGACGTCACCATCGAATCGGTCGAAGTTCTCTGATCTGAGCTTTTCGCAGCGCCGTAGCTTCTGCTGCGGCGCTGTTTCTTTCCCAGGGCCACACTCACCAGGCGCCGGTCGAGTCCCAGCCCCGGCCACCCGGGTGCCGGTCCTGAATTAGACCGCCGAGGTGCCGCCCCGTTTCCCCAGCCACCTCGCGGGTTCTGGTGTTGTGTAAGCCGGGCGGCACCTCGTCCTTTGAAGCCTGATCAGGGCGCCAAAGCTGCTCGGCTATCCTCGTGTGCATGAGCGAATCAGCAGGTGCGGCCCCCTTTTCGGAAGAACCCGACCCGAACAGTGCGCCTGCTCGGCAGGCGACCTCACGCGGCTCGGCAGTCGTGCTGACGCGGCCGTTCGTGACGTGGACGATCATCGCGATCACGTTCGTGTTCTTCCTGCTGCAGTTCCTGCCATCGCTCGACCTGCAGAGGCGTTTTGCTTTCGCTCCTATCCTTGCCCACGAAGAACCGTGGCGCGCACTGACTGCCGCACTCGTTCACGCGCAGCCCAACCCCAGCCACGTGCTGTTCAACATGCTGGGTCTGTTCTTCTTCGGGTCGTTTGTCGAACGCTCCATGGGACACGTGTTCATACTGGTCACCTACGTTGTGGGCGCATTCGGCGGGTCCGTTCTCACGCTGCTGTTGGCCGCACCCGGAACACCTGAGTTCAGCTCTGCGTACGTGGGCGCATCGGGTGCTGTGTTCGCCGTTGTGAGCACACTGCTGGCCCCCACCAGCAGGTTGGACCGGAACCTCATGGGCATCGTGCTGTTCCTGTGCCTCAACATGGCGCTCGTGACGATCGACTCGAACATCGCGTGGCAGGCGCACCTGGGCGGACTCGCCGTGGGATTTGTGCTGGGAATCGCCCGCGTTATGCCGCGCGGCGCCGGCATCCTTGCCAAACGCTATGTGCGCGGCGGCATCGGTGTGGAGCCCACACCCGTCGTCCCGGCAAGCAGCCCGGCCGCCCGAACCGCCTTCTGGGTGGCAGCTGTTCTGACGACGATTGTCCTCGTCGCCGCCTACACGGTTGTGTGACGCAGCGGGCTAGTGGCGTCTGGTGTAGCCGCCTGACGCAGCGGAAGCGTCTGGGGCGACCGTCCAGCGTGCGAAACCTTCCGCCGCGTCCGGCCGATTCTCCTAACTAGGTGTACTGATCGGGGGCATTGGTCGACAGAATCGGCCTATATTCGCGGGAAACGGCGCTTCTCGTCGAACGGTTCGACCTCGAACATGTCTACCCCGCGAGCTTTCAAACCTTCAAGCACGCGTTCGCTGACGATCCACGCATAGCTGTGAGCACCCTCTCGCCACGCGTACGAACTGATCTCGCTCGTCCCCTCAATATTCTCAGCGAATCCGACGTAACCGTCGACTCGTCCTTCGTTCAGGCTGTAAAGGTCGACGTCGAACGTCGAGCATCCCGTCACACCGAGTTCAGCCACTGCGTCGGCGAAGCGCTGGGACACAAGAGTCGGAGGACCGCCCCAGAGGATATCGCCCCGGCGCTTGCCGCGACTGTTCGTATTGCGCTCAAACCACACAGGAAACGGGATCTCGTCAAGCTTCCCGTCAGCTATGACATCGAACACCTCTCGCCCATCCTCAAGCGTCGGAGAACCCAGGTCCGGACGGCCCTCCCACGTCGTGCGAATCCAGAAGTCCCTCTGAGAACTCAGCGGCCAGATTTTATACCATGCAGTCACATCAGCTCTTTCATTCAGCACTGATAGTACTTTTTATAAGCATTGTGCATCTTGGTGCGCTTATCTAGAATGGCCGTTTTGTTTCTGTGTTTCTCGAAGTGGGCATCCAAGCGGGCCAGTTTTGCGCGCTAATGCAGATTCACGCGCTAATGCGCCGCAACACAGCGCAAATCCGCATTACCGCGTGAATCTGCACCAGAGGCATCAACGCTGGTGCCGCCCCAACCGACCGCCGAGTCAGGCCTGACTACGTCTCGTCGCTGACCAAGGGGTCGGACGGCCCGAAGATCTTCTGCGCAAACCGCAGGAAGAAGTTCGTCAGCGGGCCGATCAAGAACGCATACGCAAATGTGCCGATCCACAGCAGTCCGCCCAGCAGGACGCCCGTTACAAGAACCAAAACCTCAATAACCGAGCGCACCATCCACACGGGTTTGCCGGTCACGCGGGTCAGCCCGGTCATAAGGCCGTCACGCGGCCCGGGCCCGAAGTTCGGAATGATGTACAGAACCGTGGCAATCGCGTTGAGAACAATGCCGGAGATCATGAACAGGATCCGCATCCACATCTGCTCCGGATAGCCGATCAGCCACACAAAGAAGTCCAGCCACACGCCGATCAGCACGGCGTTGGCAAACGTGCCCAGCCCGGGCTTCTGCTTGAGCGGAATCCATGCCAGCAGAACGATGAGCGACATGATCACGATGATCGTGCCGATCGACAGCGGCACGTGGTGCGAAATGCCCTGGTGCAGAACGTCCCACGGCACAGGCCCTAGGTTGGACATCACCATGAGTCCCGACGACAGCCCGTAGAAGGCAAGCCCCACAAAGAGAGCCGTCAGCCTCCATCCGAGGGGTGCCTGAGCTAGGAGGCGAAAATCAGCGGCACCGCCGCGCTGGCCTGAACCGCCTGATCCGCCCTGGCCTCCGCCAGGACTCACCGCCATCTGGTGGACATCGCCAGGCCGACGACCATGATTCCGAAGCCTGCCAGCAGGTTCCAGTTACCCCACACCTTCACGGGGAACTCACCACCGGACAGGTAGAACACGATCAACCACAGCATGCCCAGGATGATGATGCCGAGCATGGTCGGCAGGAACCAGCGCGGGTTTGGGCGCACGCTGGTATCCGAGCTGCCGGACTGGTACTTGGTCTGCTTGCGCGCCGATGCGCGCTTTGCCGGGTTGCCCGACTTCGCGGAATTCTTCGACTTCTTGGCGGGCGCGGACTTGCGGTTCTTCTGCTTAGCGCCCGAGGTGCCGCTCTTGTCTGCGTCGTCGGTCTTCTTTGCCTTCTTGGAGCCCTTGCCAGCTGCCTTGCCAGAGCCCTTGTCAGCTGCCTTCGCGCTGTCTTCCGATTCTGCGCTGCTCGCGTCGAGTTCAGCCGATTCGACCGCTTCTTCAGCGTCGGCTTCGGCGGGCACCTGCGATGAGGTTGCCTTGAGGTTGTCTTCGCGCTTGCTTGACGAGGCCACAGTTCTCCTTCGGTTGGCCTTGTGCAGGCCAAACAACGGCATATCGGAATTCCTCAGGGTATGTTAGTCGTTTTTGGCTCGCATAGCACAAGAACGCCGGCTTGAGCCACTATGATGGCTCGAGGAAACAGCCGGATATCCCCGCTGGGATCGTTGGAAAGCTAAGAGGACACACGTGGATCAACCACTGACGCGCAAAGAACGCATCGCGCGTGAGCGGGCTGAAGCCCAGCGTGCCGAACAAGCCGAATCTGCCGGCGAAACCTACGCCGTGCACCCAGAGGGGTCGCAGCGGCCCAACCGCGAACCCAGCCGCGAAACAGAGGCCCCGGCAGAATCCACCTCGTACCCTGTGGCAGAAGATGACGGTGCCGCCACCTCGCCCATGCCGGCGGTGGGGGAGCGCCCCTACATCCGCCCGGCAGCTCGCGATGCCCGTCGTGCCTACGGCACCGGACCGCAGCACACCACCGCACCGAACCAGGGCCACAGCGCGCCGACCGGCTACAGCGCCCCCACCGGGCACGCTGAACCCGCACCAGCCCCACCGGCAAAACCCGCAAAGTCGGAACCTGAACCGCTCGGCTTTGTCCGCGGCACCATCCGCGGCTTCGGCGAACTGTGCATCACAGCCGGCCTCATCCTCATCCTGTTCGTGGTGTGGCAGCTGTGGTGGACCGACATCGAAGCGAACAAAGACAACCAGCACCTGGCAGGATCCCTTGCCGAAGAGTGGCGCGAAAACCCCCTCGACAAACTGCCCGAAGACCCCGACACCCCCGTACCCGCCGCGCTGCCGGCTGAGAACGAAGCCTTCGGCATCATGTACATCCCGCGGTTCGGCCCCAACTACTACCGCACCATTGCGGAAGGTGTGTCGCTGGAACCCGTGCTCAACCGCATGGGCATGGGCCATTACCCGTCGACTGCCAAACCCGGTGAGGTCGGCAACTTCGCCATGGCCGGCCACCGCGTGACCTACGGAAAGCCGCTCAACCTCATCGCCGAAATGCAGCCGGGCGACAGGATCTACATTCAGACGAAGGAAGGCGTGTACACCTACACCTTCCGCAACTACGACATCACCCTGCCCGACGCCACGGAAGTGCTCGCCCCCGTCCCGTCGGCCCCCGAATACAAGGGCAAGGACCGAATTTTGACGCTCACGGCGTGCAACCCCATGTTCTCCGCGCGCGAACGCTACATTGCCTACGCAACGCTCACCGACTGGTCGCCGACCGGCACGGACGTTCCCAAGGAACTTGCCGACCTTCCCGCCTTCGAGAAAGCCGGAGGGAAGTAAGCATGTATGAATTCATCTGGCGTCTGCTGCCGGGCAACTGGTTCGTCAAAACAATCATCAGCGCGCTGCTGATCGCGGTCATCGTGTTTGTGCTCATGCAGTACGTATTCCCCGTGATCGCGCCGTACATGCCGTTCAACGACGCCACAATCGAAGGCCGCGCTGCCCACGACGCCGTCAGCACGGTCGTCGACACCACGGCCAACACCACCATCCCGGGAGCAGACCTGTGATCGCTCGCATCCTCGTGATCGACAACTACGATTCCTTCGTCTACACCCTGGTCAGCTACGTACAGGAACTCGGCGCACAGACCGACGTCGTCCGCAATGACGACATCACCGCCGACCAGCTGGACGAACTCCTGCCCCAGTACGACGGTGTTCTCATCTCGCCGGGGCCGGGAACGCCGGCTGAAGCCGGCATCAGCGCCGACATCGCACGATGGGCCGCTCAGCACTCGCTGCCGTACTTCGGGGTGTGCCTGGGTCACCAGGTGCTGGGCGAGGTGTTTGGGGCCGTGGTCGACCGTTCACCGGTTCTCATGCACGGCAAAACCTCGAAGGTCGTCCACAACGGCGACTCGGTTTTCGCCGGCTGCCCTTCACCGCTGACGGCCACCCGCTACCACTCGCTGGCAATCGTGGACGACAGCCTCCCGCAGGACGTCTTCGAAGTCACCGCACAGACAGAAGACGGCGTCATCATGGGCATCCGCCACCGCAGTGCCCCGCTGCACGGCGTACAGTTCCACCCCGAAAGCGTTCTCACGCAGAGCGGCTACACGATGGTCGCGAACTTCTTGGCCGCCTGCGGTATGCGGCAGGCAATCACCGCCGCACACGGCCGCGCCCCGGTGGCGTCAGCCGCGGCGCTCAGCAGCTGAGCGCCGCAGCGGAATCACGAATCGTCATCTGCTCCCGGCAGAAGAGGCCATCCCTCGTCATCCGTGTTGTCATCTGCCGGCGTCGGCGTCGGAGTGGGCGTCGGCTTTTCCTTCGCCACCTTGATGGTGATCGTGGCGTGCTGTTCGGTTGACGAACCACCCTTGACCGACTGCGAGAACACCTTGCCTGCGTCGTGGTCGTTCGTTTCGACCTCTTCGGTGTTGCACTGCAGCTGGTGCTTTTCGCCGGTCAGGATTTCGCAGGCCTCATCAGCGGTCTTGCCGGTGACATCCGGAACATCGACCCGTCCGGAAGACAGAACCAGGTCAACAGCCGAACCCTTCTCGACCTTCGAATCCTTACCGGGCTTGGTCTTGAGCACCGTGCCCTTATCAACGTCAGGCGAGTTCTCCTCGGTGTTCGAACCGCCCTTCAGACCAGCCTCTTCCAGCGTCTGGCGAGCCAAAGACTCGGTCTGTCCCGAAACATCCGGAACTGTCACCTCGGCCGGCCCAACAGATACGAACACCGTGACATCCGAACCCACCTGGACAACAGAGCCGCCTTCGGGGTCAGTCTTGACGACATTGCCCTCATCGACATCGTCGTCGTTGACCTCTTCGGTCAGCCCGTTGAGGTTATTGTCCGCCAGCCACTTCAGCGCCTCTTCTTCAGAAACGTCCTTCAGGTCAGCAAGCTCGATCGTGGGCGGTTCCTGCGGTTTGGACAGCTGGTATACCCACAGGCCCAGCCCGCCCAAAACAAGGACGAGGATCGTCGCAAGAATCCACAGCCAGCTGCGCTTCTTCTTGTCCTTTTCCTCTTCTTCGTCGCGGTTGGGCAGGGTCGAAAAGCCCGAGGTGCTGCTCAGCTCATCATGTGGCCCCATGGTCTGCGGGCCGGTGCCCACGCCGACGGGAGCGACCATCTGCGTTGCTGCGGTCGCCGGGGCCGGGGTGTAGATCTGGGTTGCGTTCGGGTCGCCGCCGTCAATGCTCATGGGACGACCATCGCGGGCAGCCAGAACATCCTCGCGGAACGTGAACGCATCCTGGTAGCGCTCATCACGGCTCTTGCTCAGAGCGTGCAGCACCAGACGGTCCACCGACGGCGGAATGTTTGGGTTGATCTCCGAAGGCGGACGCGGGGTTTCGCCCACGTGCTGGTACGCCACGGCCAGCTGCGAATCACCCGTGAACGGCGGCTGGCCCGTCAGCAGTTCGTACAGCAGGCACGCCGTCGAATACAGGTCGGAGCGGGCATCGACAACCTCGCCTCGGGCCTGTTCGGGCGACAGGTACTGGGCGGTGCCGACAACAGACGAGGTCTGGGTCAGCGAACCCGTGTCCTCAAGTGCGCGCGCAATCCCGAAGTCCATGACCTTGATGTCGCCTTCGGGAGTGAGCATGACGTTGGCGGGTTTGATGTCGCGGTGGACAATCCCGTTGCGGTGGCTGTAGTCCAGCGGCGCCAGGACACCCGCAATGATGTCCAGCGATTCCTGCACCGTCAGCGGCCCGTGGGTTGAGAGAACCTCACGCAGAGTCTGGCCCTCCACGTACTCCATGACGATGAACGGCACCATGACTTCGCCGCCGCCGGACTCCACCACGGCCTCTTCGCCGGAGTCGTAGACGCTGACGATGCCGGGGTGGTTCAGCCGGGCAGCCGACTGGGCTTCGCGGTTGATGCGCTCGTGGAAGGAATTGTCACGGGCCAGGTCGCTGCGCAGCAGTTTGATTGCCACACGACGGCCGAGCCTGCGGTCAGTTCCCGCATGCACTTCGGCCATACCGCCGCGACCCAGGAGCTCCTTGATCTCATAACGGCCCAGAAGCAGACGTGAATCTGGCATCATTTACCTCCGCTGTTCGAGGCGGAGTCCCCGCCAGTCACTTTTCCGCCGCCCTGGCCGGAACCACCCTGTCCCGAATTGCCCTGGTCGGAACCGTTCTGGCCGCCTTGGCCTCCCTGGTCCTTGTTCTGTCCCGGAGCATTGCCGGAGTTTCCGCGGTCCTGACCCGGCGCATCGCCCGAATTTCCGGGGCTGTCATTGGATCCGCCGCCGTTGTCAGACCCGGAACCGCCGGAACCGTCCTGCTGGTTCGAGCCGCCCTGGTCGGATCCACCCTGGTCGGAACCGCCCTGGTTCGAGTCGCTGGGGCGCTTGCGCTCCTGCGGCTGCTGTTCCTGCTGCTCAGGCTGGCTGTCCTGGTTGTCAGCGGGGTCGTTCTGAGTTGGCTCAGAACCGCGCGAAACCACCAGTGTTACTCGCGAACCGGACGGGAAGCTGTAGCCGTTCTCACCGGACTGCACAGCCGTGACGGTGCCTTCTGGTTCGTCAGAGTATTCCAGGGTCTTTTCGGCCTTGAGGCCAATATCCCGCAGGTCAGCCTTTGCGTCGCGGTAGTCCTTGCCGACATAGTCGCTGGGGTTGATCTCGACCATTTCGGACTGTTCATCCGTGGTCTGATCGCCGAACAGCTGTTCACCGAACAGTGCCCACGCACCCCAGCCCAGCAGACCCAGAAGGGCAATCACAAGAATCGCGATCGCAGCTTTGGCGCCTGCGCCGCCCTTCTTGCGCTCTCCGGGTTCTTCGAGTTCTTCTGACGTCGGTTCGGGCCCGGCCAGGTATCCGCGCTGGATGCCGGCCGGCTGTGCGGCCGCCTGCTCCGAGGTGTGGTTCAGCACGGTCGTCGAAGCTTCGTCAGAGCCGATCACCTGTGTTGCGGCGGTCTGTCCGCCGGCATTCGGCGCCAGCTGGGGGATGGCGGCTTCCGCAGCCGCGATGTCGCCGTCCATCAGGGCACGCGCAGCCGTGGCCACAGATGCGCCGTCAGCCGGACGTTGCCCCGGCTTCTTGGCCAGCAGGCAGTCCACGAGCCTCTGCACGGGTGCCGAAACGGTTTCCGGCAGGGCGGGGTGCTTGCGGTTGACCTGCGCAATGGCGATCTCAACCTGGGTTTCGCCGATGAACGGACGGCGGCCCGCCAGCAGTTCGTACAGGATGATGCCGAGCGAATACAGGTCGGACTGGGGCACCGAGCCCTTGCCGGTGGCCTGTTCCGGAGCCAGGTACTGGGCGGTGCCCATCACCTGACCGGTGCGGGTCAGCGGAGCCTGGTCGGCCACGCGGGCAATGCCGAAGTCGGTGATCTTCACCCGGAAGTCCGGGGTGATGAGCAGGTTGCCCGGTTTGATGTCACGGTGCACCACACCGGCCTTGTGGGCGGCATCGAGTGCCTGGGCGGCCTGCGCGGTGATGTTGAGAGCATCGACTTCGCTCATAGCGCCGTCGCGTTCGATGATTGCCGACAGCGCTTCGCCGGGCACGTATTCCATAACCAAGTAGGGTGCGCCGGTTTCTTCGCCGTAGTCGTACACACCGGCAATGCCGGGGTCGGACACCGCGCCCATTGAGCGTGCTTCGGCCCGGAACCGAGCGAGGAAGCCCTCGTCGTCCCGGTATTCGTCCTTCATGATCTTCGCTGCGACAGGGCGGCCGAGAACGTTGTCGGTTCCCTTCCACACTTCGCCCATTCCGCCGACGGCGATGCGGGTGGTGAGTTCGTAGCGTCCGCCGAGCACCGTGCCTGCTTCTGGCTTCATCAGCTGATCACCGCCTCCATGATCTTCTTTGCTATCGGTCCCGCAGTGCGCCCGCCGGATGCTGCCGATCCTGCTGCACCGCCGTTCTCTACTACTACTGCCACGGCCACCTGGGGGTCGTCAGCCGGAGCAAACGATGTGTACCAGGCGTGGGGTGCCGCGCCTTTCGCATGCTGTGCCGTACCGGTCTTCGCAGCGACCTTGACACCCGGAATTGCTCCCGCCCCGCCGGTGCCGTCGGTGACGACCTTCTGCATCATCTGGTTGAGGTAGCCTGCCGACTCTTTGCTCATGGGCTTCGAGAAGGTCTTCGGCCGCGGGGTTTCCATTACCTCGAGCGTGCGGGCGTTCTTGACCTGCTTGACGAGGTTGGGCTGCATTTCCTTGCCGTCATTCGCGATTGCCGCGGCGACCATGGCCATCTGCATGGGCGTGGTGCGGACTTCGTACTGTCCAATGGACGACTGTGCCAGCTGCGGCGGGTTGAGATCTTCCGGGAACTGCGAAGCATCGACCTTGATGGGCGATTCGAAGCTTTCGCCGAAGCCGAACTTGGAGGCCGTTTCAGCCATCGCGTCTTCGCCGATGTCCATGCCGAGCTTGGCAAAGGTTGTGTTGCACGACTTCGCCAAAGCGTGTTCGAAGCTGGCCTTTCCACCGCTGCCGCAGGCTGCGCCGCCGGCATTGCCGATGGTTGCGCTGGTCTGCGGGAGGTCCAGGCGGGTTGGCGAATCCAGTTCGGTGTCCGGGGTGTAGTCGCCGTGTTCGAGTGCGGCTGCCGCGGTGACGAGCTTGAAAACAGAGCCGGGTGGGTACTGCTTGCCGCCGATCGCCTTGTTCACGGCAGGCTGACCGTCGGCCTTGAGGAGCTTGTCATAGGCCGACTGGGCTTTCTTCGTGTCGTGCGAAGCCAAGGGGTTTGGGTCCCAGCCGGGGGTCGACACCATCGCCAGGACGTGCCCGGTCTTCGGGTCAAGCGCAACAGCGGCACCGTTCTGTCCGCCAAGGGCATCCCACGCAGCTTTCTGTGCCTTGGGGTTGATGGTCAGCTCAATGGCTGCGCCCATGTTCTCCTGACCGGTCAGCCAGTTGGAGATCTGGTCGTAGAAGAAACGGTCGTCCAGGCCGGACAGCAGGCTGCCCTCGGTGCGTTCGATCCCAGTGGAGCCGCCGATAACTGAGTAGTAGCCCGTGACGCCCGCATACATTTCGGCAGGCAGGCCCTCTCCGCCGTACTGTCGCTGGTACTTGTACTGCGTATCAACGGGAACGGATTTGGCGACGGGTTCACCGTCGATGAGGATCGGTCCGCGCGGCCGCGAGAGCTGTTCGAGCAGCGTGCGGTTGTTCATCGGGTTGGTGCGCAGACTGTCAGCCGCAAGGAACTGCACCGTGCTGACCGAACCGAACAGCAGGGCAAACATCACAAGCCCCACGATGAATACGTGGCCCAACGATTTCTTCACTGCTGTTCACCTCCTGCCGGCTTCGGCGCGTAGCCGCTGGTGCTGGGGTTGTAGTCCGAAGTTGCGAAGTCGCCACTGTCAGCCTCGACATCGGCCTCGTCATCCGTGCGCACGGTGGGCGAGGTGTCTGTGACCGCCCGCAGCACGCCCGTCTGGAATTCCTCCTGTGGGCGTCTGGCGTTGTCGCTCATGCGCAGCAGCAACCCCAGAATGATCCAGTTGGCCACAAGAGAAGAACCACCGGCTGCCAAGAACGGGGTGGTCAGACCGGTCAGCGGGATGAGGCGGGTAACACCGCCGACGACGATGAACGTCTGGAAGGCCATGAGGAACGAAAGACCCAGAGCCAGCAGGGTGCCGAACTGGTCGCGCAGGCTGCCGGCGATCTTCACGCCGCGCTGGAACATGATGAGGTACAGCGTGAGGATTGCGAACAGGCCGATCATTCCGATCTCTTCGCCGAAGCTGGCGATGATGAAGTCGGAGTCCGAATAGGGGACGATCTGCGGGCGGCCCTCGCCGAATCCCTTGCCGAAAAGACCTCCGTTGGCCATGCCGAACATGCCCTGCACCAGCTGGTAGGAACCGCCGGGTTTGCGGTTGAACTCTTCCGGCGACAGCGCGTTGAGCCACGCGTCGACGCGCTGTGAGAAGTGCGCAAACAGGAAATACGCAGAGACTGCGGCCGCAGCGAACATGGACAGGCCCAAAAAGATCCACGTTTTGATGCCGGTTGCTACGTAGAGCATTGCAACGAACAGACCGAAGAACAGCAGTGCTGAACCCAGGTCGGTCTGGAAGACCATGACGGCAACCGCAATGATCCAGGCGATGATAAGCGGACCGGTATCGCGCAGCCTCGGCAGGCGCACCCCAAGGACTCGCGGACCGGCCAGGCGCAGCTGGTCGCGGTAGTTGACGAAATAGCCGGCGAAGAAGATCGCCAAGAAGATTTTGGCGATTTCACCCGGCTGGAAGCTGAAGGGGCCCAGGCCGATCCAGATGCGCGAACCGTTGATGGTCCGGCCCAATCCGGGCAGCAGGGGCAGCAGAAGGAAGAAAACACCGGCGAGAAACGCAATGTAGGGCCAGTTGCGCAGAATGCGGTGATCGCGCAGCACAAAGATGACCGCAGCGCACAGAATGACGCCCAGGCCCATCCAGATGAGCTGCGAATCCGCAGTCCTCGTGGATCCCTTGGCAACCCCGATCCGAAAGATCATCGCCAGGCCCAAGCCGTTGAGCATGACTGCGATCGGCAGCAGCACGGGGTCGGCGTACTTCGCTCGGAAGCGCAGCACGATGTTCATGCCGATGCCGAAAGCGGCGATCACGCCGGTGTAGCTGTACACGTTGGCGGGGATTTCACCGGAAGCTCCGATGCCGACAAGCGCATAGGAACCGCCGGCGACAATCACCGCGATGATGACAAGGAACAGCTCAACATTGCGGTACGTGCGCGGACCCTTGGCAGTCTCGACCTGATCGGCTTCCGTGCGGTAGTCGTCCAGGGTTGCGCGACTCACTGTCCGTCACCGCCCGGTGATTCTGAATCGCTGCTGGGGGCGGGGTCGGTTCCGTCGTTGACGCCGCCCTGGATGCCGTCACCGCTGCTGTCGCGGCTGGCTTCTTTCCGCAGGTTGTCGACGATGTTGTCAACGTCTTCCTTCGAGCCGGCAGGGATCGTCTGACCCAGGCGGTCCTGCGTGAAGCTCGACAGGCTGCTGACCTCGATGTCGGTCTGTTCCTGCAGGTGAGACAAACTGATGGGGCCCAGGTCCTGGGAAACACCCTGGTAGACGACAACGCGCCCGTTCTCTTCGGTCACGTAGTACTGGTTCTGAATGTAGCGCCACCCGAACAGGGCCGCACCAGCCAGAAGAGCAATCACGAGCACCGTGACAATCCAGCCGAAATAGCTGCGGCGGGGCACTTCTTCGTAGTCGTCGTCATCGTCGTCGTCGCGTGCCGCGGCAGCCCGCTTGGACGCCTTCTTGTCGGCCTTGCGCTGGGCTTTGCGCTCGGCGCGGGAGGGCTTCGGTTCCTCATCTGCGGCGGAAGCCGCGGAAGCAGCGGCGACGGGAGCGGCAGGTGCGGCTGCGGCGGCAGCCGGCTCCGCCTCGTCATCTTCTCCCGAGGTGGAGGTCGGCTGGGTGGCGGGCTCTGTATCCGCGGAAGTCGGCTGGGTGACCTCATCGGCGTCATCGGCGCCCGTGTCCTTGCCCATCGCGGCGATGTCGCCGGCGTGCATGATGTCAGTGTCAGCGGCAGGATCGTCGTTGACGACGTTCATCTGGCGGGTGGACTCAGCTGAACTGCCCAGAAGCGCGTAGTGCGGGTTGATGCGCACCGAACCGGCGTTCGAACCGGGATCTTCAGCGCGCGCGGGGTCAGCCTCAACAATGTCGGCGACGATGACCGTCACATTGTCCGCACCGCCGCCGTCCAAGGCGAGGTCCACCAGCTGGTCGCAGGCGTCATCGGGGTTTTCAACGGTTTCGAGAATCTGCTTTATGTCGCGAATATCCGCAAAGCCGGTCAGCCCGTCAGAGCACAGAAGCCAACGGTCGCCCAGCTGAGCGTTGCGGATCGACATGTCGAGCTCCGGTGTCGAACCGACATCCCCGAGCACCTTCATGACGACAGAACGCTGGGAGTGGTGCTCCGCCTCGTCCTCCGTGATGCGGCCCTCGTCCACGAGCATCTGCACAAACGTGTGGTCAGACGTCATCTGGGTCAGTTCGCCGTTGCGCAGCAGGTACGCGCGCGAATCGCCGATGTGAGCCAAGCACAGACGGCTGTCCTGGCGCATAAGCGCGGTCACGGTCGTGCCCATGCCGGCAAGTTCGGGGCGTTCGGCGACAGCGGCGTTGATCCGCTCGTTCGCTTCGAGAATCGCTGAGCGCAGCTCACCCAGCAGGTCAGGGCTGTGCTGCGGAGTGTCCAGGGCAGCCAGACGGCTGACCGTGATGGCCGAAGCCACGTCACCGCCAGCGTGACCGCCCATACCGTCGGCGATCAGCAGAAAGTTCGGGCCCACATAGCCGGAGTCCTGATTGTTCTGACGCACCAGACCAACATTGGAGCGGACGGCGGCGTTGAACATGATTTCGGGAAGTTCGTTCGTCATGCCTGCAGCTCCATAGTCGTGTTGCCGATTCGCACAGGTGTGAAAGCAGGCAGGGGCACAGCGCCGTGAAGCCTGCGATCGCCGACGAACGTTCCGTTGGTAGAACCGAGATCCTCGATGTACCACAGGCCCTCATCAGCGACAACGCGCGCGTGAACACCAGAGGCGAAATCATCGTGGAGGACAACGTCATTGCCGCCGGCACGCCCCATGGTCACTGGTTGGCCGCCCAGCGGGATGACTCTGCCCTGCAGTGCCCCGGATGTGAACACCACTTGGGCGTGATGGGCGGTTGTCACCTGGTCGCCGGGCTGAACAGAGCCGCCGGATGCGGTCGGAGCGGCAGCGGGCGTGCTCTGCGGGCGGCCGCGGTTGCCCTTGGAGCGTCCGTCCTTGCGACGGCGGACTTTAGTGCGCGGACCGAAGATGTCCTGACGCAGCACACCGGCGACGAGGAAGACGAAAATCCACAGCAGCGCGAAGAATGCGAGCCGCAGCACCATGACGGTGAGCTCTGTCATCAGCTCCCTGCTTCCGATCGATGGAACACAACCGTGCTGTCGCCGGCCTGCAGAACGGTTCCATCGGTCACATTGACTTTGGAGATGCGTTTGCCGTCCAAGAGGGTGCCGTTGGTTGAGCCCAGGTCAGAGGCCTGGGCGTGCGAACCGTCGACGGTCACCTCGAAATGGCGGCGGGAAACACCCGGGTCGTCGATGACGATGTCGGCACTGGAAGACGAACGGCCGAAAATTGTCGACCCCTGGCCCAGCCGGTAGCTGCGCGAACCAACCGACACTGTGAAGTGCGCGGCCGACTGTCGACGAGCGGGACGTGCGGGGTCCTGATGGTGTGGGGCGGAGTGTGCTTGTGCTGGGGGTGCCGGGGGTGCGGCGGCTGGGGGAGGCGTCGGGTTGGCTTCGCGGCGGCGGGACTGTTCGTAGGCTTCCGGCACGACGGGGTTGGCGCGGCTTGCCGGGTCGTAGCCGCCGCGATTGGCCGGCTGCGCGGCGGGGGAGCCATCGGGGCGCTCAGTTCCTGCGAGCACGCGGTAGACGCCGGTGTCGAGGTCTGATGCGACGGTCAGTTCCACCGTGACGGGGCCGACGAAGGTGTAGCCCTGCTCAACAGCGTGTTCGCCGACAACCTGACGGAGATCGGTTTTGAGCTCGTCGAAGATGGGGGTCAGTCGCTCGAAGTCGTTCGAGGACAGTTCCACGGTGTAGCTGTTGGCGGTGAGTGTGCGGCCGCGCGATACAACTGCGGCGCGTGCGTCGGCTTCTTTGCGAAGCGCTCCGGCGAGCTCAACAGGTTCGACCTGGGAGCGGAAGGCCTTGGCGAACGCGCCATTGACCACGCGTTCAATTCCGCGCTCAAAACGGTCGAGTATGCCCACGGTGCGCTCCACCCCCTTTCGACGATCAATCAATCAACTCACCATATTAACGGCCCGGGCCTTGGCTGGCCCTGAGAACCGCATATTCCGCCGACAGCGCGCGGCAGCGGCTGATTTGACACTAACGCGAAATCGCGCACGCGTGGGGGATATTGAGGGGATATTGATGGGGTTTGGGTGCTGTTGTTAGGTGGGTGTGGGTGGTGGGGTGGTTGGGGTGCGGGGCTGGTTGGGGTGCGGGGTGGCTGGGTGTGCTCGGCGGTTGTCTGTTTGCCGTTGCGCACACCCGTTAGGAAGGAATCCACGCTTTA
>NZ_KV789367.1:120229-120445 GCF_001807555.1 Brevibacterium sp. HMSC08F02
TGGGGGTGCTGGGGGCTGTGCGCACACCCGTTAGCAATGAATCCACGCTTTAGCCGCAAGGAGATTCCCGTTAGCAACAGAAACTCCCGTTAGCAGTTGTTGCTAAGGCGCAGATTCCGGCTAAAGGGTGTGCGGAGGTTTTAGGGCGAGGTGCCGGCCAGAGGGCGAGGTGCCGGACTGGCTGGGGGTGCTGGGGGCTGTGCGCACACCCGTTAG
>NZ_KV789367.1:120465-167432 GCF_001807555.1 Brevibacterium sp. HMSC08F02
AGATTCCGGCTAAAGGGTGTGCGGAGGTTTTAGGACGAGGTGCTGGGCCAGAGGGGTGGGGTGCCGCAAGGGTGGTTTTGGCACTCGTTTTGCTGCCGGGGCCCAGATGTGTGTATAGTTTCTTTTTGCTGCTTCGCGCGAGTGGCGGAATTGGTAGACGCGCTGGCTTCAGGTGCCAGTGGTGGCAACATCGTGGGGGTTCAAGTCCCCCCTCGCGCACAGATTGAAAGCTCGGACATCGGAAACGATGCCCGAGCTTTTTTCATGCACCGTGCGCACACCGGTTAGCAATGAATCCACGCTTTAGCCGTAGGGAGACTCCCTTTAGCAAGAGAAACTCCCGTTAGCAGTTGTTGCTAAGGCGCAGATTCCGGCTAAAGGGTGTGCGGAGGTTTTAGGGCGAGGTTCCGGGGTCGGCAGAAGCTGCACTTCATGCTTGAACGGAGGCGGGTGTGGCCAGCTGTGCGCACACCGGTTAGCAATGAATCCACGCTTTAGCCGTAGGGAGACTCCCTTTAGCAACAGAAACTCCCGTTAGCCGTTGTTGCTAAGGCGCAGATTCCGGCTAACGGGTGTGCGGTGGTTCTGGGACGAGTTGCCAGCCAAGTGAGGGAGTTGTGGAACGAGCTCCCGGGCTGGCAGGAGGGCGAGGTGCCGGGCTGGCAAGAGGCCGAGGTGCGGCAGTTGGCGTCGTCTTCGACCTGCCGGATGACGGCGGCCAGCTGGCCTTCGGCCCGACGTAGAATGTTGAGCTCGATTGGGCAGCTGAAAAGTGACCAACTGCGAATCTACAAGGAGAAACATATGTGCCGACCAGTCACTTGCCGTGTGTGCGATAAAACGACGTGGGCCGGTTGCGGCCAGCACATTGCCGATGTCAAAAAGCAGGTGCCGGCCTCGCAGTGGTGCGACGGCAAGCACTCCGACGCAGAAAAAGCGCAGGCCGGTTCGGGCGGATTCTTCGCGCGCCTGTTCGGTCGCTGATCCCCGGTCGGTCGGCTGACTCAGCCGACCTCCACCTCTTCTGCTTTTCGGGGCACGAGGTGGAGGGCACGGGAATAAGGTTCCCGCGCCTTTCGTTCCCAATTCAGCAAGACACCACGTAACTCAGCAGAGGAGTGTTCATGTCCGACATCACCGCACCCTTCCTTCCCGAAGCCGGCACAGTGACCATGTTCACCACATCGTGGTGCGGCTACTGCAAGCGTCTTATGCCCCAGCTGAAGCAGCAGGGCATCGAGTTCCGCGAAGTCAACATCGAAGAGATCGAAAACGGTGCGCAGGTCGTCGAAGCCGCCAATGACGGCAACCAGACCGTGCCCACTCTTCTCTACGCGGACGGCACCACCCAGACCAACCCGGGAATCGGCGAAGTCAAGAAGAAGCTCGAAAGCCTCGCCTGACGCGCTTCACAGGTTCTCTGAAAGCCGCAGCGACCAGGACCCTCTGGCGCTGCGGCTTTTCTGCGCTCTGAGCGTTCCGCGTCGGTCTCAGCAGAGGGTGACGTCCCAGCGGCCGTGTCAGAGGGCCTTAGTACCCTAGGGGCATGCGCCCGAATGATCGTTCCTCTGGCTCTGCGGACTCCAAACGAGCTTCGTCAGCTGCCGTGCTCGCCCGCCGTTTGGCCATTCCGCTCTTCACGGTCGTCGGCGCCGCTTTCGGGGGCTGGGCGCTCATCTACACCGGCGCCACGAATCCCATGCTCGTCGGGGACTCTGGTCCGCTGGGCCGCATCGGCCTGCCGATCGCCGAATTCTTCTTCCAGTCGGCCAGCGTGGTGGTCATCGGCGCCATCATGCTCATGATGCTCATCCTGCCGCGGTCGAAACCTCAGCGCCGTCGCGGCGCGGGAGCGCGCAGGGCAGAAAAGAAAGCCAAACAGCTCGCGGCGAAAAAAGCTGCGGCCGGCAAGGCATCGGCTACTGGGGAAGCAGTGGCTGCTGCAACATTGACTGCTGAGGCCACAGCAGCGTCCGCTTCTGGTGCAGACGCGTTCAAGACTGACCGCAAAGCGGACCGCGACGTCGAACTCGACCCATCGTGGGCGGCAGCGCTCCTGACAGCGCAGATCGGGTCGATTTTCCTTGTCCTGTCCTCGGTTGCCACCCTGATTCTGCGCTACGTCAACACCGCCGGCACGGCGGCGACAAACGCAACCCAAGCCGAATTCTCTGCCCAGCTGGGCGCCTACATCACTCAGATCGACTCGGGCCGACTGTGGTCGCTGGTCGTGGTCACTGCCATCGTCATGTCGATGATCCTGTTCGCCACCCGCAGCTTTGCCGGGATCGGCTGGACGGCGCTTCTGACGGTGCTCATCCTGTTGCCGCAGGCGCTCATGGGTCACGCAGCAGAAGCCAAAGGCCACATTGAAGCCGTCAACAGTCTGGGCCTTCACCTGGTTGCGGTCATGGCGTGGGTCGGCGGACTCGTGGTCCTCGCACTGATCTCGCCGACCCTCACGGGACGGCAGGACCTGGGCGAAATCATCAAGCGCTACTCGACGATCGCCCTGTTTTCGATCGTCATCATGGCCTACTCCGGCTTCGTCAACGCCACCCTGCGTGTCAAAGGCCTCGACGACTGGCTGACCCCCTACGGGCAGCTGGTCATCATCAAGGTCGTCTTGACCGTCATCCTCGGCTTGATCGGGTTCTGGTACCGCCAGCAGATCATTGACCGCCTGGGCTCGAGCATGCGCGCCGTCGCAGAATTCTGGCGTCTGGTTCTTGCCGAGATCGCCATCTTCGGCGCGGTTGTCGCCATCGGCATCGTGCTTGCCAGTTCGCAGCCGCCGGTCCCGCAGGAGCTGCGCTCCCAGCCCACCCCCTCGGAAATCCTGTCCGGCGAACTCCTGCCGCCGGAACCGGTCTGGTACAACTACTTCCTCGAGTGGCGCTTTGACCCGCTGTGGGTGGTCATCGGCGTGGGCGCATCAGTCCTGTACATCATGGGCTACCGCGAACTGAAGAAGCGCGGCGGACAGTGGCCTCTGTGGCGCACCATTTCGTGGGTGGGCGGCATGGCCATGCTCATCTATGTCACGTGCGGCGGTCCCATGGTGTACGGCCGCGTGCTGTTCTCCGGCCACATGATCCAGCACATGCTGATTGTCATGCTCGTGCCCATCCCCATGGTTGTGGGCGCTCCCATCACGCTGCTCATGCGTGCCATCCACCCCCGCCAAGACGGTTCGCGCGGTGTGCGCGAATGGATCCTCATCCTGGTGCACTCCAAGTACATGCGCTTCTGGGCTCACCCGATTGTCGCGTCGATCAACTTCTCCGGTTCGCTCATCGTCTTCTACTACAGCGGCATCATGTGGTACGCGCTGAAGTTCCACCTGGGCCATGAACTTATGATCATCCACTTCCTGGCGGCGGGCTACATGTTCGCGCAGGCCATGATCGGCGTGGACCCCGGCGTGAAGCGCTTCCCCCACGCGGTGCGGTTCGTGGTGCTCCTTGTGACCATGACCTTCCACGCCTTCTTCGGCATTTCGATCATGACCACAGAAGTGCTCATTGAACCCGAGTGGTACGGCAACATGGGCCAAACGTGGATCAGCGCCCTTGACGACCAACAGCTGGGCGGCGGAATCGCGTGGGGCATCGGCGAATTCCCCACACTCATCCTGGCGTTCACCGCCGCGGTCCAATGGTCGAAGGCCTCCGACCGCGAAGCCAAACGAAAAGACCGCGCAGAAGCCCGTTCCGGTGACGCCGAGCTGCGCGCCTACAACGAATACCTGGCCTCACTGGGCGGCAAACGCTGAATCTCGTCACCCTGTGCGTCCCGGCACAGGGTGAGTGCGCATTTTTTCACTGCCGAATGGCGGTACGAAGGCCCTTTGCCGTTCACTGTGCGCTTATAGATGGGTCATCTCACAATTGCGTGAGTGCTGTTGCCCGCATGGACGCGGGTACCGGACCCGCGCGTTGAGTCGCACGCACTATGAGGCAAAGGAGCCGAAATGGCAATGGACGTTCAGGAGCGTCGCGGCCTGCAGAAGGTCGTCGCCGCCTCGATGGCCGGAACGGTCGTCGAATGGTATGAATTCTTCCTCTACGGGTCAGCTGCGACCCTGGTGTTCAACCACATCCTCTTCCCGCCGTCGGACAACCCGCTCACCCCGATTCTCGCAGCGTTCGTGACCTACGCGGTCGGCTTCATCGCCCGCCCCGTCGGCGGCATTGTGTTCGGCCACTTCGGCGACAAGCTCGGCCGTAAGAAGCTGCTGCAGCTGTCGATCATCCTCGTGGGTGTTTCCACCTTCCTCATGGGCTGCCTGCCCACATACCAGGCGATCGGCATCATGGCGCCGATCCTGCTGGTGCTCCTGCGCTTTGTGCAGGGCTTCGCAGTCGGCGGCGAATGGGGTGGCGCTGTGCTTCTGGTTGCAGAGCACTCACCGAAAGAATCCCGCGGATTCTGGGCCTCCTGGCCGCAGGCCGGTGTGCCCCTGGGCAACCTGCTGGCCACTGCTGTCCTGTGGGTCCTGTCCACCACCCTCGATGAAGCGCACTTCATGTCCTGGGGCTGGAGGATCGGCTTCTGGCTGTCGGCTGTCATCGTGCTCATCGGCTGGTACATCCGCACGCAGGTCTCTGACGCCCCGATCTTCAACGAAACCAAGGACGCCATTGACGACGGCGCGGCCGAATACGGTGTGTTCTCGGTTCTGAAGAAGTACCCGCGCGGCGTCCTCTGCGCTATGGGTCTGCGCCTGATTGAGAACATCCACTACTACCTGGTGGTGACGTTCACGATCACGTACCTGTCGGTCGAAGTGAACATCAAGTCCAGCGAAATCCTCGGCCTTCTGCTGGGTGCCCACGCCATCCACGCCTGCCTCGTGCCGCTGGTCGGAAAGATCACCGATATCGTCGGACGCAAACCGCCCTACCTGGTGGGAATCCTGCTGTCGGCGTCTTGGGGCTTCTTCGCCTACCCCCTGTACTCGACGGCCGACCCGTTCAACATCTTCATCGCAATGCTGGCCGGTCTGGTGTTCCACGCCCTCATGTACGCGCCGCAGCCGGCGATCATGTCCGAAATGTTCCCCACCCGCATGCGCAACTCCGGTGTTTCGTTCGGCTACCAGGTCACGGCAATCGTCGCCGGGTCCTTCGCCCCGATCATCGCCGTGTTCCTGCTGGACAAGTTCAATTCGGCCATCCCGATTGCCATCTACGCTGCAATCGCCGCGGTCATTTCGCTCATCGCCCTGGCCTTCACTAAGGAAACGCGCGGCATCGACTTCGCGGACATCGACCGCGCCGACGCCGAACGCTTCGGAGTCAAGCTCTGACCAAACCAAGCGTGCGCGCATAGGCGGGCGGCGCCTCGTTCCCGGAATAATGGAACCGAGATTCTCGGTTCCCCGGATGACGAGGCGCCGCTCGCCTTATCCGCGGTGTGCAAGCACCGATTCCCGAAAGTCAGGAGGACAGCACGATGGCAGAAGGTCGACTGAACGGACGAAACGCCCTTGTGACGGGAGGCGCTTCCGGCCTGGGCCAGGCGATAGCGGAAGCGTTTGCGGCCGAAGGTGCGACCGTCACGGTTGCCGACATCAACGGCGATGCAGCGAAGGACATCGCTGAGAAGATCGGCGGTAAGCACTGGCAGGTGGACCTCGCGGATACAGAAGCGCTTGATGAGCTCAGCCTGAACTACGACATTCTGGTCAACAACGCCGGCATCCAGCACATCGAAGCGCTCGAAGACTTCCCGCTGGACAAATGGCAGCTGATCAACAAGCTCATGCTTGAAGCGCCCTTTGTCCTGACAAAAGCGGTTCTGCCGGGCATGTACGAACGCGGTTTTGGCCGGATCATCAACATGTCGAGTGTGCACGGGCTGCGCGCATCGGCCTATAAGTCCGCCTATGTTGCGGCCAAGCACGGGCTCATGGGACTGACGAAGACCACCGCGCTGGAAGGCGGACCGAAGGGGGTTACCGCCAACGCCATCAACCCCGGATACGTCATGACTCCGCTGGTGGAACAGCAGATTGCCGACCAGGCTCGCACTCGCGGGATCTCCGAAGACAGTGTTCTCGAAGAGGTTTTCCTGGGCCATTCGGCTGTTCCTCGGCTGCCCGAAGCTGACGAGGTGGCGCAGCTGGCCGTCTTCCTGGCCTCCGATGCCGCGGGTGTCATCACGGGATCGGCACACTCGATTGACGGCGGATGGTCCGCGGCATGAGTGCTGGGTCTGGTAGTGCGGGCGAGCGCGGACCTGGCGAGAGCGGAGCTGCTGGGCGCATGCCCGGCAGCCGCACCGGCACTCGAAAAATCCTGCGCTGGGTGAGCATTGCGGCGATTGCCACCGTGGTGCTTGCGCTTGCACTCTTCACCCTGGCCGGTTCGTCGCAGTCGGGAGTGTTCTTCTTCGCGCTCATCTGTGCGGCGGCTGCCGGTGTCCTCACCATCTGGGCGGTTATCGGCTGGGTGTTTGAGTTCCTCGACAGGAAGCGTGCGTCAGGCCAGTGAGCAGGGGTGCTGGGCTCCGCGCGTGCTCAGGCCAGGGGCTGACAGTCCGCCGTCACGCCTGCAGTCATTCACCGTCCGGCACCGTCAGGGCGCGCACAACTGTCTGCACGGCAGTGCGCCGCAGTGCTTCGGGCCTGACAACAGCCCAGTAGTGCACGGGCAGCGAAAAGTCGGGGATCACCCTGGTGAGACCCTCACCGGCAAAGGTCGGCAGAAGAGCCACACCGACACCTCGGCGGCAGGACTGGACGTGAGCCAGTGCCGAGTTCGAATAGAAGTGCCCGGCCGGTTCCGGCAGCACGTTCCACGCGCTTTCCAAGCTGGCCACGCCCAGGGAGTGCTCGGCGTAGTAGATCAGCCGATGCGCCCGCAGATCCTCCGTGGTCTGCGGTGCCTGTGCAGTGGACAAATAGCTTTCAGAAGCGTAGAAGCCCAGCTCATAGGGCCGCAGGTGGTGGACTGTGGCGTTGGAAACATCCGGTTTTTCCACCACGATCTCAACGTCAAAACCCGACCTGTGCTGGCGTGCCCTCTGAGTGGAAGTGGTCATCTCAATGTTGAGGCGCTTGTGTTCAGCCTGCAGCTGAGCCAGAGCATCAACCGCATAGAACATGGCAAAAGCCTCGGGGCAGGCAATCCGCACGTTCCCATACATCGAGGTGTCCGGCGCATCGGCCTGAATTGAGCCGAGAGCCTTCTCGATCATTTCAGCACCCGGCATCAGCCTGCGGCCGGCCGCACTGAGCTCCCAGCCATCCGGCGTGGCCGTCAGAAGGGTTTCGCCGATCGCCTTTTCGAGGTTCGCTATGCGCCGCGACACCGTCGTGTGCGTCACCCCCATGCTCGCGGCCGCCGCCGTGTACTTGCCCAGACGAGAAACAGCCAGAAGGGCAAGCAGATCATCCGGCGACACCGGGGGACGGGAGACGTTCATGGTGCCAGTCTACTGAGCCGAATGTGCGCTGACGCACTCCCGCGGTGCGCAAGTGCCGTCCGAAAACAGGGCCGAACAATGTGATCTGCGCAATGCCCGGCGTTATGCTGAACATGAATTTCAGCCGCTTAGCAGCGCACCGCGAGTGCAGAAGCACAGCCGGTGCAGACAGTTGGGCGGCAGTGTGCACTCACCATTTGCAAGGAGGCATGATGGCAATCATCGGTTGGGTAGGTCTGGGCAACATGGGACGCCCCATGGCAGCAAACCTCGTCAAGGCAGGCCACACAGTTCAGGGATTCGACGTTGTCGAAGCCGCAGTCACCGCTGCAGCAGAAGACGGCATCACCCCGGCCAAGTCAATTGAAGAGGCCGTAAACGGCGCCGAAATCGTCTTCACCATGCTTCCCAAGGGCGAACACGCCCGCTCGGTGTACCTCACCGAAGGCGGTGTGCTCGAAGTTGCATCGAAGGACACCATCCTCGTGGACTCGTCCACCATTGACTTCGACACCGCCCGCGCCCTGCACGACGCGGCACGCGAAGCCGGCTACGTCTTCCTCGACGCACCTGTTTCCGGTGGTGTGACCGGTGCGGCCGCCGGCACCCTGACCTTCATGGTCGGCGCTGAAGACGAAGACTTCGAAGCAGCCAAGAAGTACATCGAGCCCATGGCCGGCAACATCTTCCACGCCGGTGGCGACGCCGCCGGTCAGGCCGCCAAGATCGTCAACAACATGATGCTGGCCATCAGCGCCCAGGGTGTTGCCGAAGGTGCTGTGCTCGCTGATCGCTTCGGCCTTTCGCACGAAACGTTCCTCAACATCGCCAAGGTGTCTTCCGGTGACTCGTGGCCGCTGCGCACCTGGTATCCCGTGCCCGGTGTTGTCGACACCGCTGCAGCCAACAACGGCTTCAAGCCCGGCTTCGCTGTTTCGCTCATGCGCAAGGACCTCGGTCTGGCGCTCGCCGGCGGCGAAACCCAGGGTGTCCCGCTCGATGCCGCACAGCTCGTTGCCGACAAGCTCGACAAGCTCATCGACGAAGGTTGGGAACTGGCCGACACCATGGCGCTGATCCGCAACATCGACCCCGAAGCTGAAGGTCTCCCGAAGAACTTCAGCTGACGGGCCCTCACCAGACCCACTGACGAGGTGGAGGTCGGCACAGTGCCGACCTCCACCTCGTGCTTTGTGGCGGGGGGGAGTGGGGCGCGGCCCGGCGGGGCAGAACGGCCCCGGCTACCCTTAGGGAAGCTGTGTTTTTCTAGGCGAGGAGTGCCCGTGACGAATGCTGATGAGCCGATTCTGACCGATGCCGAGCGCGACGAGATCCGCGCCAAGCTGGACGATGTTGCCCAGCGTGCCGAGGCCGCCGCGAAAGCAGCGGGACGAGGCTACGGCGGCGGCAATCCGGAGGCTGCGGCCGAAGACGTCAAAGTGCTCCTGGCAGTCAAAACGCAGCCGGTCCAGAAGATCCGCACGGCCATTGAGCACGGCTACCGGCTGATCGGTGAAAACCGGCAGCAGGAGCTCACCGCCAAAGCCGAAGGGCTGGCCGACCTCAACCCGGTTGCGCACCTCATTGGGCCGCTGCAGCGCAACAAGGTCAACCACACGCTGGCAGTGGAATCGTGTACGTGTATCGAATCCATTGACAACATGCGCTTGGCCCAGCGGATCGACAACCGCCTGGAGCTGCTGGAACGCGACAGCCTCGACATCTTCATTCAGGTCAACACCTCACGCGAAGACAGCAAATTCGGTGTCGCCCCAGAAGAGGCCGAACAGCTGATCGAAGAAGTGCGCGGGCTTGAGCGCCTGCGGATTCGCGGGCTCATGACCATCGGACTGCCCGGATCAACGGCCGACGAAATCCGGCCCTCCTACGCTGACCTGAGCGAACTGTCGCAGCGCCTGCGCGACAGCGGAGTTCTGCCCGTCGATGCGGTTGAACTGTCCATGGGTATGTCCGCCGACTTCGAACTCGCGATCGAAGAGGGCGCCACTATTGTGCGCGTCGGCTCGAGCGTTTTCGGCGCTCGCAGCTGAATTTTCGGCGGGAGCGGGCGCTATTCGCAACTGAGACTGCGCTGCGCTGAAGCGGCGCCGCGGCCCGGCACCAAGCGCCGGGCCAGGGCGCTCCTTGCTTACAGCTTGCGGATGGCTGCGGCCATAGCTTCGAGTGCCTCCTGCACAATGGGCCGCGGTGTTCCCATGTTGAAGCGGACCCAACCCTTGCCGGCCTGACCGGTGGCAGCGCCGTCATTCATGGCCACACGGGCTTCCTGCAGGAAGAACTGCTGGGGGCTCACGCCTTCGGGCAGGCGGGGGACCAGCGCGTTCGCATCGAAGAACGACAGGTACGTGCCCTGCGGTTTGATGTAGCCGAGCTCCGGAAGCTCTGCCGCTGCGAAGTCGGCGACGAAGTCGCGGGTCTGTTCGAGGTAGCCAAGAGTGTCGGCCAACCATTCGCCGCCCTCGCGGTAGGCGGTGATGCCGGCAATGACACCCGGTGTTGCGGCTGTCGCCGAGAACTGCGCTCCGTGCTTCTTCCACGCGGCAAGGTGTTCGTCGTTCGTGAAGATCAGCTGAGCGCACTTCAGGCCAGGGGTGTTGAACGACTTGGTGTGTGAGGTTGCGGTCAGCGTGTGTCGTGCCGCAGCCTCTGAGGTCGAAGCGTAGGGAATGTGCTGGAAGCCGCTGTAGGTCAGCGGTGCGTGGATTTCATCCGAAAACACCAGAGCGCCGTTCTTTTCGACGATCTCGGTGATCTTTTCGAGTTCAGCCCGCGTGTACACGCGGCCGGTGGGGTTGTGTGGATTGCACAGCACCAGCACGCCGCCGGGCCCTCCGTCCGGACCGGCAGTGGACAGCGCCGCATCGATCGCTGCGAAGTCCATTTCCCAGTGCCGCCCGGCAAGCGGGGCGGGTACCTGCCCGTCAGCAGACGAGGTGGAAAGCAGCTCCGGGGAGGGTTCGTCGACGATCTTCTGCGGCACCTCGACATGGTCGCGGAAGAACGCGCCGGGGACGGTGAGGAACGGCATGTACGCCGGTGTGGGCACTACGATTTTGGCGCCGCGGGGCGCCAGAATGTCGAGGAAGCCGCCCATGCCCAGCAGAACATCGGACGCGGGGAACACGTTTTCAGCGGGGAATTCCCATCCGTAGCGCGAAGCGTAGAACTCGGAAGTGGCTTCGCCCAGGCCCTTCAGCAGTGCGGGCGGGGTGTAGCCGTACAGCTGGTTTTCGTCGATGACTTTGAGAGCTTCGCGGATGGCCGGCGCAATGCCGAAGTCCATTTCCGCAATCCATGCGCCGATCGCCCCGGGATATTCCGCCCACTTTCGGCTGCCGCGCTCTTCGATCTGCTTGCGAGTGATGCTGTCATACGGGTGCATGAAGCCAGCCTAGCGGCGTTCACCCGCCTCAGCACTTGTTGAGCACTCGTTCCATGGCATCGCGTTCGGGTTTCGTGACCCACAGGGAGTACTTTTCCTTGACCCGGATCTGCAGGCCCACGTAGGTGCACCTGTAGGACTTGTTCGGCGGCAGCCAGGAAGCGGCGTCCTTATCGCCCTTTGCGGAGTTTGTGGCTCCGTCGACGGCAATGAGGTTGAGCGGATCGTTCGCGAATTCGACGCGCTGCTCTTGGGGCAGCTGCTGTGCACCGGTGAGCCACGCGTTGTGCAGCGCAACAATATGGTCGATCTGCACTTTCTGGCTGGTGGTCTGGCCGCGTACGAAGTCGATCCGCTTGCCCGTGTAGGCGTCCACCAGAGTGCCGGACATGACTTTGCAGTGGCCCTCGCGGGTGATATTGACGAGGTCCCGGGCCAGAATGTCGTCGCGAGTGCGGCAGCCGTTGAAGTCGGTATCCGTCCAGGCCCTGCCGAACTTTTCGACCCGCCCGTACCCGGTGGCCGGTGCTTTGCCCTTGACGGGCAGCTTCTTCAGTGCGGCCAGTGACTTCTGGGCGCCGGGGTTTGCCGGCCCCACGTCCGAGGTGCCACCCGGCTTCTTCTGCGCCTGCGGCCTTTTCGGGGGTGGAGTGGGTGAGGGGCTTGGCCCTTCCGATGGAGCTTCGGCTGCCGTCGGAGTGGCGTTCGGGACGGATGTTTCACCAGGTGAAGGTTCCGGCAACGGGGCGCAGCCGCTGAGGACGAGCAGTGTTGCCAGTGCAGCCGGAACCCACCTGCGTGGTGAGCGCACAGACGGTCAGCCTTCGCGCTGGAAGAATTCTTGACGCTGCGAGCCCAGTCCGTCGCCTTGAAGTTCAACAACGTCACCGGCAGTAAGGAACGGGTGGGTTCCGGCCATGGCCACACCCGCGGGCGTGCCCGTCGACACGATGTCGCCGGGTTCAAGAGTCATGTACTGGGACAGCTTGTACACGATGGTTCCCACGTCGAAGATCATCTTCGAGGTGTTGCCGTCCTGGCGGACTTCGCCGTTGACCAAGGTGCGCAGACCGACATTGTTCGGGTCGATGGAATCGGCGGTCACAACCTTCGGGCCGACCGGTGTGGAGCTGGGCATGTTCTTGCCCAGACCCCACTGGGGTGTGAGGTTCTGGAAGGCACGTTCGGAGACATCGTTGACCAGGGTGAAGCCGGCAATCGCGGCAAGGCCCTCTTCAGCTGAAGCCAGTGCGTGGGCGCGCTTGCCCATGACAAAGCCGAATTCGACTTCCCAGTCGGTTTTCTCAGAGCCCGGCAGAATGCCCACCGGGTCATTGGGGCCGACGATCGTACCCGGGTGCTTGAGGAAGGTGACCAGATTGGTGGGAATCGGCTGGCCCGCTTCTGCAGCGTGGTCGGTGTAGTTCAGGCCAATGCAGATGACAGCCTGCGGCGAGGCGATCGGTGCGCCGATCCGCTTGCCTTCGGCATCAAACGGCGGCAGCTGGCCCAGTTCAACCAGCGACTGCAGCTTAGGCAGTCCTTCCGCCCAGAAGCGCGGACCGAAGTCCCCGCCGAATTCGGTGACAGCAGAGCTCGCATCGAAGCAGCGCTCGCCCTCCACAACAACCGGGGTTTCCTGTCCGGCCTGACCAATCCGCATAAGCTGCATGGGTTCCTCCTGTGTTTTCTTCAATCTAGACCAGGGCACTGACACGAAGGCTCCCGGGGAGCCGAACTCCGCCTCGTCAATCCGAACCCCACCTCAAACGAGGCGAAGGGCACACCCGGCTGTTCGGCATGCACACAGAAAAACACGGCATAGTAGTGGGGACGCATACAGAAGGACACTCATGCTCGACACTCTTGCCGCCGCCTCAGCGGGGGCGACCGACATCATTGCCGCTCCGGCATTCCTCGATCCACAGCGGATCATCGAATCAGCAGGCCCGTGGATGCTCGCGGTCGTAGCACTCATCGTGTTCATCGAATCCGGTGTGCTGTTCCCGTTCCTGCCCGGTGACTCGCTGCTGTTCGTGGCAGGCCTCATGTCACCGGCAATGGGCGTTCCCCTGTGGCAGCTGATCCCCGTCATCTGGATTGCCGCCATCTGCGGTGACCAGGTGGGGTACTTCCTGGGCTACCGGTTCGGCCGCAGGCTGTTCAAGGACGATGCACGCGTTCTGTCGACAGCCCACCTGCGCCAGGCGGAAGAGTTCTTCGTCAAGCACGGCGGGAAGTCGCTGTTCCTGGCTCGCTTCGTGCCGATCGTGCGGACTTTTGTGCCGCTGGCCGCCGGCGTCGCGCACTACAAGTACCGCAAATTCATCTTGTGGAACGTGGCGGGCGGTCTCACGTGGGGCTTTGTCCTCCCACTGGCCGGCTACTACCTAGGCACCTTTGACATCATCCGCGAACACGTGGACCTGTGGGTGCTCGTCATCATCGGCCTATCGCTCATCCCCGTGGCCATCGAAGTCATCCGCGAACGCCGCGCCTACAAGAAGGAACAGGCTGCTCGCGAGGCCGCCGGTCCGGTTGAAGCGCAGGAAGCTGAAAGCGAAGAGTACGGGGCCTGATCAGCCCCTTCCCACTTTCTGAGCGCGGGAAAGGGCCGCCGTTTGCTGTGAATCTGTCGATAAAGTCGAGGCAAAAGCAGGCGTAGAGTAGCAACCCGGAGCGGGCTTAACGCCGTTTCAGAATCTATGCGCCCAGTGCGCGAAGGAGTGAAACGATGACTCAGAAGATCAGTGCAGCAATCGTCGGCTACGGAAACCTCGGCAAGAGCGTTGAAAAGCTCATCGCCAAGCAGCCGGACATGGAGCTCTACGGAATCTTCTCCCGCCGCGACTCACTGGAGACCGACGCCGCCGTCTACCCCGTGGCAGAAGCTGCCGAGCACAAAGACAAAGTCGACCTTCTGTTCCTGTGCCTGGGTTCGGCAACTGACATCCCAGAACAGGCCGCGTCATTTGCCGAGAACTTCACAACCGTCGACACCTACGACAACCACCACCTCATCCCCGCCCACCGCGAAAAGATGGACGCCGCTGCAAAGGCCGGCGGCAACGTCGCCATGATCTCCACCGGTTGGGACCCCGGCATGTTCTCGATCAACCGCACGATCGGCGAAGCTCTGTTCCCCAACGCCCAGCAGAACACCTTCTGGGGCCCGGGACTGTCGCAGGGCCACTCCGACGCCGTGCGCCGAGTGGAGGGTGTGAAAGCCGGCGTGCAGTACACGCTGCCGAAGGAAGAGGCCCTGCAGGCAGCCAAGGAAGGCCGGGGTGACGAGATCACCGGCGCGAACGCCCACCGTCGCCGCGTTGTCGCAGTTGCCGACGAAGCCGACCAGGAGCGCATCCGTCAGGAAATCGTGTCGATGCCCGACTACTTCGAGCCCTACGAAACGACCGTCGAGTTCGTCAGCCAGGAAGTCTTCGACCGCGAACACCAGGGCATGCCCCACGGTGGCCACGTCATCACCTCGGGCGACCTGGGCGGTACGCACAGCTCGGTCGAATTCACCCTCGAACTCGAGCGCAACCCCGACTTCACCGCCGCTGCGCAGCTGGCCTACGGCCGTGCCGCGGTCCGCATGGCCCGCGAAGGCCGCACGGGTGCCGTCACGGTTCTCGAAGTTGCGCCGTACCTGCTGTCGACTGCCAGCCTTGACGAACTGGTGGCCCGCGACATCTGATTGTCTGTATGACTCGCATTGTTCTGGCCCGCCACGGGCAGGCTTCCGCGCACGCTGAGGACTACGACGTTCTGTCGCCTCTGGGCCACCATCAGGCCCGGCTGTTGGGCGGCGGGCTTGCCGCTCTGAAGCTGCACGATCCCGTGGTTGCCACCGGCACACTCAAGCGGCAGATCGACACGGCGTCGATCATCTTCGGCGACGAGCTCGAGGCTCTGCGCGATGAGCGGTTCAACGAATACGATCACCGCCGCGTGATGGCTGAGTACACCCCGGACATGAAGCCGGGGCAGCCTGGCCGGCTGGACCGTGCGATGGCCCTGTGGATGGCTGATGCACAATCGGATTTCCCGCCGTTTCTGCGTCAGGTGATCGCCGCTTACCGCGAGTTCTGCGAACGACTGCCGGAAGGCCGCGACGGGCTGATCATCAGCTCCGGGGGCGTGTCCGCGGTGATTTCAGCTTGGCTCATGGCGGGCCGACCGGAGGTCTTCGCAGGACACGCTCTCGAGGCGCCGTCGGCCGGATCTTCCACTGCCGGGATTCTGGACTTCGGTTTGGAAGGGCACGACTTCACCCAGGAAACGGGGCCCGCGGCGTTTCTTGATTTCGGCGCGGGCTTCCCGGCGGATACAGCCGGTGGGCCCGCTGGCGGGCCGAAGATGTCCGCTGCTGAAACGGCGGATGCCGCGCGTGCTGTTCGCGAAATCGAACAGGTGGTGCTGTTCAACAGCGAGTTCGTCAACGCTTCGATGAGCCAGACCGACGGCCGCCGACTCATCACCTTCAACGAGCACGCGCACCTCGGACCGCCCGAAGAGGGCCGCATCACCCCGCACTGACGCAGATCGTTGCCGAGGGCAGATTGTCCCGCGACACCCTTTAGCCGGATTCTGCGCTTTAGCAACAACTGCTAACGGGAGTTTCTGTTGCTAACCGGAGTCTCTGTGCGGCTAAAGCGTGGATTCGTGGCTAACGGGTGTGGAATCGGGCTCAGGCTGGCCAGGAGGCACGCGGGCGAGGTGCGTCTCAGCTGCCGGGTGCAGTGCACCCCACTACGACCGTGTTTGGAACAATGAACGCTATGACTGAACCTTCTTCACCCCGTCTGCGCGCACCCGAACTCGTGGGCCGCCGCTGGATCAACACCGGCGGCAAAGACCTTTCGCTGCAGGATCTGCGCGGCAAGATCGTTCTGCTGGACTTCTGGACGTTCTGCTGCATTAACTGCCTGCACGTTCTGGATGAACTGCGCGAAATCGAAGAAAAGTATCACGACGAGCTCGTGGTGATCGGCGTGCACTCGCCGAAGTTCGAATTCGAACGCACCGTCGAAGCCGTAGACCAGGCGGTTGAGCGCTACCAGGTGGAGCACATTGTGCTCGACGACCCCGACCTCGTGACATGGCAGGCCTACACCGCCCGAGCGTGGCCCACGCTGGCGCTCATCGACCCCGAAGGCTATCTCGTGGCGAAGATGTCCGGTGAAGGCCACTCGAAGGGCATCACCAGCCTCATTGAGGGCCTCGTCGAAGAACACCGCGCCAAGAGCACACTGCGTTCCGGCAACGACCCCTACGTGGCACCGGAGCCGCGCGAAGGTGAACTGTTCTACCCGGGCAAACTCATCCGCCTGGAAACCGCCGGCCACGAAGGCAACATCCTCGTGGGCGATTCCGGCCACCACAGCCTCGTTGAATACGCCCCGGACGGTGTGACGAAGCTGCGCCGCTACGGCGCGAAAGAACGTGGCTTCGCCGACGGCCAAGCGCTCGTCACGGACACCTCGGCAGACGCCGAAGCCGCTCAGGCGCGCTTCTCTGAGCCCGGCGGCATGGCCGAACTCAGCCCGGAACTGGCTGAGAAGGTCGGCTACCACGTGGTCGTCGCCGACACCGTCAACCACGCACTGCGTGGCCTCAACCTGGACACCGGCGAAGTCACGACAGTTGCCGGCACTGGCGAACAGTACATGGTCGGTGCTGCCGACAACACCGTCGAAGGTCGCAGCACGGAACTGCGCTACGACGGTCCGGCCCGCGGCATCAAGCTCTCCAGCCCGTGGGACGTGCAGTTCGTACCGGCAACCGGCGATGTCATCATCGCCATGGCCGGCAACCACACCATCTGGGCGTTCAACCCGGAAAAGGACACCGTCCGCCTGTTCTCCGGCACAATGAACGAAGGCCTGACTGACGGTGGGCCGGAAGAAGCCTGGTACGCCCAGACCTCCGGCCTTGCGCTGACCAAAGAAGGCCAGGTGCTTCTGGCAGATTCGGAAACCTCGGCCCTGCGCAGCCTCAACCCGGCAGACGGCACGGTTGAAACCTATGTGGGCACCGGCCTGTTCGACTTCGGCTTCCAGGACGGACCGTCAGCCGAAGCTCGCCTGCAGCACCCGCTGGGCGTGGCAGAACTGCCAGACGGCTCGATTGCGATTGCAGACACGTACAACGGCGCCGTCCGCCGCTACGACCGCACGCGCGACGAAGTTTCGACCCTCGCCCGGGATCTGCGCGAACCGTCCGACATCCTCGTGGTCACCCCGGAAGACGGCGATGCGTACCTGCTGGTCGCAGAATCCGCCAACCACGCGCTGACCGCCGTGACGATCCCGGCCGAAGCCCTTGAGGTCAACGAAGGGCAGAAGCAGACCAAGCGTCCGCCCACGGAAATCGGCACGGGCAGCCTCGATGTCGAAGTGCACTTCACCGTCCCGCAGGGCCAGAAGCTCGACGACCGCTGGGGTGACCCCACGTGGCTGCAGATCTCCTCGACCCCGCCGGAGCTCATTGCCGACGGCGCCGGGGGAGCGGAGGGCCAGACCCGCACCATCACCCTGGCCGAAGGCTTCACGGAGGGTGTTCTGCACGTGACGGCCCGCGCGGCATCCTGCGATGGCGAACCGGGCGGCGAAATCCCGCTGCACGCGGCCTGCCACCTGTACCAGCAGGACTGGGGCATTCCGCTGGTCATCCGGGAGGGCGGCCCCGACCGCCTCGACTTGGACCTCCGCGGGGTCTGACCCCACTCCCACGCACGAGGTGCCGCTTAGGCGAGTTTCCGAAACTCGCCTAAGCGGCACCTCGTCATTTCAGGGTTCGATCTGTGCGTTAGCTATATTCTGCTCTGTTGTGCCCGCAGAGGGCTCTCAGAGCTCGCCATAGGTGTGATCACGCGGGCTCTGCGGTTTGGCGAGCCCCTGCCATAATGCGGAATTGCGCCCGTAGTCCGCAAAGAGCTCAGGAAGAAGCGGGTCAGCGACTTTGGTTCGGCACGCCATATCGTCGAGCGAGGCGATCACGTCAAGCACGGACCGAGACTCGAACTGGCCGAATTTTCGCTTCGCCTTGTTGCGCACATTGTTCGGTGTTGGCCCGGCATCAAGGACAGAGTGGTGCCACAGGCGGCTGTGGTGCGCACAGCGGTTGCGAAGGATATGACGATCCTTGCTCCGGTCGATGTCGCGCAAGCAGGATATGACGGTCGGTTCACGGTCCTCGATCTCGGTGTAGAAGTCCTTGTCGAGGTAGCGGCCGTAGGCTCCATGCTCGTCGGCAATAGCCCGGGCGCACTCAGTTTGGTCAGCTACGATGAGGCCTCGGCTGACTAGAAGGTCGACCTGCTCGTCCCAGGACAGCGGCGGTTTCACGGGATACCCCCAGAATGAAAAGGCCCCTCCCATTTGAGCTTCACCGAGAGGCTTGGGAGGGGGTCGGTTAGTCTCATTTTAGCAGAACCACGACTTGGTTTCCATCCACGCACGAGGTGCCGCCCCGGTGAGTATCGAAAACTCACCTAAGCGGCACCTCGTCATTTCAGGGTTCGATCTGCTCGACCCGCACCTTGCCGTCCTCGGTGAGGATGATGCGGGCGGAGATGAGCTCGGTGACCTCTTCGCGGAAATCAGTTTCCGTGCCGGTGCGGGAATCCCGGTAGTTGCCGGAGATGATGAACGTTGCCTCAGCTGGGCGCATGCGCAGACCACCAGCCGGCCGAGCCTTCTGGCTGTCAGCCTCAGAAGAATCCCCGGAGCTGCCCAGTGACGTGGACACCGTCATGCTGGGGTCGCGCACAAGCTCGACGTCCGGAACTGACTTCAGCTCCCAGTGCACATCGCCCAGGATCGTGTTGTCTGTTTCGTAGCCGAAAACACAGCCGGTGGGCATGAGCACCTTCTGCTTAGTGCAGTCCTCCAGCTGTCTGCGCAGCTGCGCCTGGGCTTCTTCGCTCAGCGCCGGAGTGGGCTCAGCCTCGACCGTGACACTGTGCTCTTCACCGGGCTCAACCACGTCAACCGTCTTGTAGCCGGACTTCACGTACTTCTGGTTGAAGCCGATCCCGTACTGCAGGGGAAAGAGAACCGGAACGGCGTTCGTGCCGTTGGCCATGGGCTGACTGTTGATGTTTGCGGCTTGAGCCTGCGGTCCTTGAACTGACAGCGTGGGCCAGTCCTCAACGCGGATTCTCCACTGGCTGAACAGTCCCCACGTGCGCGGAATCCGTTCGAGCGTGAAAACCGTCGAATGTGGTTTCGACCCCAGGACGTAGTCCGCCCGCACCCGGGCCGTGGTGTCCCCGGATTCTTCAACATCCGTTTTGATCTGCGTGGGCACACCCTGCGCGCCGCCGATCACCTCGTCAGTCATGCCATCGGTGTTCTGCAGGTCAGGCCCCAGAACAAGTCCGCGTGCCGTCGCTCCGTTGCCGTCAGCCAGAGCGTTCAGATAGCGGCTGACCGTGGTCGCCGGCGAATAGCGGGTCAGATTGAAAACCGGCACGCTCACAACCGCCAGCAGCAGAAGGACAGCAGATGCGCTCAACCACTTGCGCATGTCATTCCTTCGCGCTCATAACAGCTGTCGGTGAAGCGTCCGCTACGGGATAGGCGCGCATCTGTTCAGTGTCGACTTCGACCCACAGGCGTGTGCCCGGCCGCACAGCAGCGCTCTGCTGGGCAATGTCCGCACCCAGGTCCGGGTGGAGAACACCCCACGGAAGATCGGCGTTTTCAGCTGCTTCGGCACTGAAGTCGAACAGATCAGCCTGCAGCGCCAGCCCCACCTCGGTGTCGGATGGAGAGAGCGTGACCTGCACTTTTGAGTCTTTGTCGTGCAGGCCGACAACGAGGGCTTCGAAAACAGCCTCGCCGTCGAAAATCGGGGAGAATTCGTCAAAGGACAGGCGGACCGCACCGGTGGGAATCGTGACGAACACCTTGCCGTCCAACTCCGTTTTGGCGCGCACCTGCGAATGTCCAATTGAAAGCCAGCCGCGCCGAGCCAAACCGGAGAACACGTTGACCCCGGCCAGGTCTGCGGCCAGGTTGGAGCGCGGAGTGCGCAGCTGCTGGCCGAAATCACCGGCGTCAGCAACCTGATCGAGTTCAAGAACGACTGTTCGGCCGCCGATGATTCCCGCATCGACGGCCGAGTCGAGCGCAAAAACAGCCCCCAGTTCGAAGTGATCCAGTGCGTCCAGCAGTCTTCCTCGTATACCTGCTCGGGCACGTGTGGGGATCCCATCAAACGGCCGGTTCAATGCCAGCCAGGGGGTGTTCTGCGTGAGTGCGGCTGCGATAGTGACCGCTAAGCGCAGTCTGGTGCGAGCCGCGGGGTCGAGTTCCTCAGCCCGCCGCCCGTCGACGGTGATGCCGAAGAAACGAGCGGCCAAGCGCACATGCTCAAGCCCCGGCCGGACAGCCGCACGGCTGCCGGTCAGGGCGCGAAGCTGGTGCTTGGCGTAGCGAATGAGGGTGTCTGACGCTGTGGCTTCCCCTGCCAGAGCGCAGACCTCAGTTTTGGCGCAGACGGCCCGAAGGGCAGTCTCGACGTCCTCGCTTTGCCCCATGATGACGAGGCGTTCCGAGGTGCCGATCGGGCCGTCTGTCAGCGGTGTTCCCGAGAACACGACATCGCTGAGGTCAAGTTCAGTCATGTACTCAAGATACCGGTGGTGTCAGATGCCGCTGACCTTGCGTCGGGTGACGACGATCGATGCCGCACCAACCACAACGAGTCCAGCACCGAGTGCAAGACCGGTGAGGTCGCCGCCGGTGCGCGGCAGCTGCGAGCCGGTCGAGCCGGTGCTCTCCTGCGGCTGCGCGTAGTGGTCGTCCGGAGTGGTGTTGGGAAGCTCGCGGCGCTGCTCGGCGCCCGAGGTGTCTTCCTGCTCCTGTTCGGACGTCATGGTCTGTTCAGACTGGTCAGTCTGGTCGGACTGGTCGGCTTCCGAGCTGCTGTCTTCAGCCTTGTCGCCGGCGTCGTCAGCCTTGTCGCCGGCGTCATCAGCCTGGTCAGCGTCTTCTGCCTTATCGCCATCGTCAGTCGTGTCTTCGGCCTTATCGCCTTCGTCAGTCGTGGCGTTGGCGTCGCTCTCAGCCTGGCCGTCTTCGGTCTGATTAGCGTCGCCTTCAGCACCCGGCTTTTCAGCTCCGGGTGCCTTAGGCTTTTCGTTCATACCGCTAGCCTCAGATTCAGATGCCGGCTTGGGGTCTTTACCCGTTGTGGACGGAGTGGTCGGCTTCTGCTGTTCCGGCGTCTTCTGTTCCGGCTTGGGTTCCGGCGTCTTCTGTTCCGGCTCAGGCTTCGGCTCCGGTGCAGCCTTGAAGACGGTGAACGATGCAGATGCAACCTGGACGTTCTCTTCAATCTTGACGTTGGACGCCTTGTCCTTGTCGAGCTTCCGGACTTCATTCCAGTCGAGCTTCTCGTTCGACTCGGCCGCGGTGGACTCAGTCTTCTTGTCAGACGAATCCTTGTCGGCGTCGTCCTTCTTGTCAGCTTCGGTGGTCGGCGACGGGGTTGCCGTTGCGCTCACCGTGGTTTCGCTCGACGGAGTGCTGGACGGAGTGATCGAACCCGCGCCGGCGGTCGGTGCCTCAGACGGCTTGGCGGTTTCCTTGTCGGCATCGTCAGCCTTGTCGCTGACGACGGCCTTGGCGCCTTCAACCGTCACCTTGTAGGTGCCGGTCGCAGCGGTGCCCTTGTCGTAGATCCACACCGAGGCGGTGCCTGCCGAGTCGGTCTTGGCCGGAAGCTCAAACGGCTCGGCAGTTCCGGGCTGCTGCACCTTGAAGATGTAAGAAGCGCCGGGCAGACCGTTCTTGAGGGTCAGGGTGACGCCCTTGCCCTCTTTCGCGAACTCTTCCGACTTCTTCTGCGCAGCTTCCTTCTGCTGCTTCGAAGCCTTTTTGCCAACCTCGACCTGGGCGACCTCGTCCTTGCTCAGGGTGAAGTCGGTGTCCTCAACGCGGTTCTTGCTGAACGACAGGGTCGAGGTGGGCAGCTGATCCTCAGTGACCTTCGGCTTATCAGCTTCATCGGACTTGTTGTCAGCGTCGTCCTGCTTTTCGTCTGCCTTGTCTTCGGACTTGTCGCCGGCCTCGTCCTTCTTGTCTTCTGCCTTGTCTTCGGGCTTGGCAGTTTCGGTGGCGGACGGGCTGTCGCTGGGTTCCGGCGATGCGGAAGTCGAGGGGGTCTCCGACGGGGTCGAGGTTTCGCTCGGCTGTGCCGACGGGCTGGCGCTCGCGTCTGCGCTCTTGTCCTCTGCCGGGGTCGATGCGGAATCAGCGGATTCCGATGCGCCTTCCGGCTTAGCAGAACCTTCTGGCTTTGCCTGCTGTTCGTCTTCTGCCGGCTTTTCGGCAGTGTCTTCGGCCTTGTCGCCGACGTTGAACTTCGCCAGTTCGGTGGCTTCGTTTGTCTTGAGGTCCGTCAGGAACAGACGGTAGCTGCCCTCGGGGACCTTCGAGCCTTTGTCGGTCGAGAAGAAGTAGGAGCCCTTGACCTCACCGGCCTGCGAAACGGACAGCTTGGTGTCCGGGGTGTAGGAAATTCCGTCGGTGCCGATGACGGTGACAGTTGCCTTGTCTCCGGGGGTGAAGCCTGTTCCGGTGAACTTCAGACCCTGCTTGCTGTCGGCAATCTGCTCGGCGGCAATGGAGTCCTGTGCGAGCGAAACGCTGACTTCGCCTTCTTCAGAATCAGATGATGACGTAGTGGAGTTCTGGCCGGAAGCTGTATCCGGGGCCTGATCCCCGGGAGCGGCAAAAGCGGGAACGGCTGCAAAGCCTGTAACCGCGGCCACTGCGGGGGCAAGAACAAGACTGGGAAGAGTCTCACAGTTAGCCTTTCGGTTGTGTTGCAAACACACCCAACAAAGGCGACGACACCTACCCACCCAACGAGGTTGAAAGGGGAAGGCACCATCGGTGCGGGGTGTAGGTCAGTTTCCAACTGTAAACGATTTCTGGCCAGATGTTAAGAAAGCCCTCAGCGTTAGCGGTGTATGAGCGACTGGCCGGGCGTTGTAGCCTGGTGACGTGAGTCTCCTATCTGATGGCGAAATCCGCGCCGAACTTGCCGAAGGCCGTATCCGCTTGGACCCGCTGGATGAAAGCCTCGTCCAGCCGGCATCCGTCGACGTGTGTTTGGACCGCAGCTTCCGGCTTTTCGACAACCACAAGTATTCGGTCATCGACCCTTCCCAGGAACAGCCCGAACTGACCCGCCTGGTTGAAACCGACGGCGACGAACCGTTCGTGCTGCACCCCGGCGAATTCGTGCTCGCCTCGACCCTTGAGGTCGTAACCTTGCCCACCGACATCGCGGCCCGTCTGGAAGGCAAGTCGAGCCTGGGCCGCCTGGGTCTGCTCACGCACTCCACCGCAGGCTTCATTGACCCTGGGTTTTCGGGCCACGTGACCCTCGAACTGTCGAACGTCGCGACCCTGCCCATCACCCTGTGGCCGGGCATGAAAATCGGCCAGCTGTGCTTCTTCCGCATGGGAGCGCAGGCTGAGCGCCCCTACGGAGCCGACCCGGCAACCGCCAACCGCTACATGGGCCAGCGCGGCCCCACCGCATCGCGGTCCTTTGAGAACTTTTACCGCGCACAGGTGAACCCACAGGATCCGCGCTGATGTCGCAGACCGCTGATGTCGAGACGCTGCGAAACCAGCACCTGCTGCTGGTTGACGACACTGTTCTCGACAGCGACGTCGACGTTCTCCTGTCGAATGTGCTGCCGCGCCTTGCAGCTGATGGCGGCACGCGAAAGCTCAGCCGCTATTCAACACTGACAGGCCCGCTGGAAATCACAGAGAGCGCTGCCGAACAAGCACAGATCCCATCCGTGTTCGCTGCAGCCTACGCGCTCTCGACGCCGAGGGAGCGTGAACCGGAAGCCCCACCGGAATGGTTCGTCCACTCCGAGGGAATCGAAAAGCTGTTTCCCGCCGGCCTGCCTATGCGCGAAGAAGAGCGCGGCGTCGACTTGCTCATTGCGCTCGCCCGCCGCCTCCACGCAGCGGTGCGCATCGCCGATGATGCCGAACCGGGCGGACACGAGCGAATCATCGTGCCCGATCCCGACGCCCACCCCGAAATCACGGTCTATTCCCAGTACTGGATCACCTCGGACCTCCTGCTGCCCCTGATAGAAAAGGCGATCCCGGAAGGTCAGGTGGTCGACACCTCGGCCGATGCCCCCGAGGACCAAGAACTCGACGGCTACTCCCTCGACATCGACCTGGGGGAGGGGCGCGGGCTGATTGAACTGGGTGTCATGGTCGAAACCGCCCTGCCGACAATCGTGGAGCGCTTTGCTGACGGCCCGCAGACTGCCTACTCCATTCGCTGGCACGCGGACGATGACGACGATTCCTCCCGTGCACACCGGCGCATGCGCAACACCGCCGGAAGCATCATCGGCGACCTTGCCGCAGCTGTCGTCGACGCCACCTGCGGAACCGCGGTAGACCGGGACGGATTCCTTCTGGCTGACCACCAACTGGAGGGGTGACGTTCACGCGTTCCCCCGGGTATGTAAAAATGTCAACTGATTTTCACACCCGGAGGGCGCGATGACGACAATTCTTCTGAGTTTCTTTGTCGCCGCCCTGTTCGCCCCGCTGCTGTTTCGTATTTTCGAGCGCGGGGCGTTCTTCATTCTTGCGGCAGTGCCCGCCGCTGGCTTCCTCTACACGGTCCTCAACGCCGAGCCGGTGCTCGGAACTTCCGGTTCGCCGCCTGTGCGCCAAGAGCTTTCGTGGCTTCCCGAACTGGGAATGAGCGTCGTCTTCCAACTGGATGCGCTGTCGTGGATCATGTCGCTCATCGTCACGGGTGTCGGCGCGCTCATCTTCATCTACAGTGCGCGCTACTTCGAAGCGGACGACCGGTCGCTCAGCAGGTTCGCCAGTGTCCTCATGGCCTTCGCCGGCATGATGTACGGCCTGGTGATTGCCGATGAGCTGCTGGTCATCTTCATCTTCTGGGAAGGCACAACGGTCTTCAGCTACCTGCTGATCGGCCATTTCAACACCCGCGTGCAGTCCCGCCGCTCCGCACTCCAGGCGCTCATTGTGACCACGTTCGGCGGCCTGGCGATGCTCGTGGGCATTGTTTTCTTGGCTGCCAGCTACGGAACCATGAGCCTCACGCGGATCGTGCAGGCCGGCTACCCGGAAACCGGCACGTACCCCATGGTCATCGCGGGTGTTCTTCTGCTGCTGGTCGGAGCGATGGCGAAATCCGCTCTTCTGCCGTTCCACTTCTGGCTTCCCGGTGCGATGGCCGCACCCACCCCCGTGAGTGCCTATCTGCACGCCGCGGCGATGGTCAAAGCGGGCATCTACCTGATCCTGCGCCTGGCTCCCGGCTTTTCGGCCATGCCCGGTTGGCAGCCGGTCCTATTGGCGGTCGGCATCAGCACCATGCTCCTGGGTGCCTGGAGGGCGCTCAAGCAGTACGACCTCAAACTCGTTCTTGCCTACGGCACCGTGTCTCAGCTGGGACTCCTGGCCGTCATGGCCAGCTTCGGCACCGCCAGCCTCACCCTGGCCGCCCTGGCAATGCTCGTCTCCCACGCGCTGTTCAAATCGACGCTGTTCCTGGTGGTCGGCATCATCGACCACTGGGCGGGTACCCGTGACCTGCGCAAGCTGTCCGGCTTCGGCCGTGAAGACCCCCTGCTGGCCGCTGTCGGCACGATCGCCGCAGCATCTATGGCCGGCGTGCCCCCGCTGTTGGGCTTTGTGGCAAAAGAAGCGTCCTACGGCACTCTGCTGGATGACGGTTCGACCGGTGCGACGATCGCGCTCATCGGCATTTTCCTGGGCTCGGTCTTCACCTTCGCCTACGCGACGCGGTTCGTGTGGGGTGCGTTCTTCAGCAAGTCCGGAGTCGAAGCGGTCGCACCGGGCAATACCCACCCAATCCTGATTCTGCCCACCGTCGTTCTGACTGCGGGCATCCTGTCGTTCGGGCTGTTCCCGGCCGCGCTGCAGGTTCTCCTGCAGACCTACACCGCCTTCGTCCCGCCGGCTGCGGGTGAAGCAGAGCTCGTCGAACTCAGCCTGTGGCACGGCTTCAACCCAGCACTCGGCCTGTCGGTCGCGACGATCATCCTGGGTGCGCTGATCGCCTGGGTGTCCGGGCGCGATGCTCGCCTGCACAAGTACGTCCCCGAACTCGACTTCAACGAGGGCTACCGTCGTGCAATTCAGGGGCTTGAACGCACTGCCGCTTTCGTCACCGCCCGCACGCAGCGCGGTTCGCTGCCCTTCTACCAGGCCGTCATCCTGCTGGTGACCGTCGGCTCCCTCATCACCGCACTCGCGCTCAACCGCACGTGGCCCGATCAGCTGGTGCTTGCCGACAGCTGGCAGCAGTGGGCAGTTGCCGCCACGCTCATCGCCGCAACCATCGGCGTACTCATGATGAAGAAGCGCTTCGCCGCGGTCGTCGTCGTGAGCATCTCCGGCTACGCCATGGTGGCGTTCTTCGCCTTCCAGGGTGCACCCGACCTCGCCCTGACCCAGGGACTGGTGGAAACCATCACGCTCGTCGTGTTCATCCTCGTGCTGCGTCGACTGCCCAGCAACTTGACCAGCGGCAAACGCAAACGACCCTTCAAGCAGGCGGTGCGCATCGGCCTGGCAGTGGCCTTCGGCGCTGTCATGTCGATTGGCACGATCGTGGCCATGGCCGCTCGCTCAGAACGGCCGATCTCGACTGACTGGGGTGCTCTCGCATGGTTCGGCGGACACGGCAGGAACATCGTCAACGTGACACTCGTCGACATTCGAGCCTGGGACACTCTGGGCGAGCTCGCCGTGGTGGTCGTGGCCGCCACCGGCATTGCGAGCCTCATCTTCATCAACAACAGGGGCACCTCGCTGCAGCGTATGCAGTCAGGCACATCCAGCGATCAGGGGCGCAAGCGCGGCATCCTGTGGCGCTTCAACCCGGTTTACGACGCTGTGTCCAGCGAGGGTGCGGACGTGTCGCGCTACCCGCAGAACTACCGCAACGCACCGGAAGCCGCTGACGAAGTCGCCCATCGAGGCGCCTGGCTGCTGGCAGGCCGTACCCTCAACCCGCGCAACCGGTCGATCATCCTCGAAGTCACCGTCCGACTGCTGTTCCACCCCGTCATGGTGTTCTCCGTCTACCTGCTTTTCGCCGGCCACAACCTGCCCGGCGGCGGGTTCGCCGCGGGGCTCGTGGCCGGACTCGCCTTCATCATGCGCTACCTGGCCGGCGGCCGGTGGGAACTCGCCGAAGCCGCACCCATCAACGCGGGCCTCCTGCTGGGCTTGGGCATGACGATGGCGGCACTCACCGCCGTGGGCGGACTGCTGTGGGGAGACGCCGTGCTGTCCAGCGTGTTCGTGGAAATCCCGCTGGGCCCCCTGGGCGACATCGCGTTCGGCACGTCGACCCTGTTTGACATCGGCGTCTACCTGATCGTCCTGGGGCTCATGCTCGACATCCTCCGCACGCTCGGTGCGCAGGTCGACCGGCACCAGGAAGAAGACGAAGACCGACTGACCGAAGCGCTGTCGGACGTCGACGAAGACTTCGACACTTCGCGCATGCACGCCATCATGGGCCGCATCGACCGACTGGACGGTGCCGGCCAGCACAGGGGTGATTCACTGTGACAACACCTCTCGTCATGGCCCTGGCCATGGGCGTCATGTTCGCCGGCGGCGTGTACCTCATGTTGTCGCGCTCACTGACCCGCGTGCTGCTGGGCATCGTGCTCTTCGGCAACGCCGTCAACCTCCTGCTGGTGCTCACCTCCGGAAAACCGGGGCGGGCGCCCCTGACGAGCGAGGAAAACCTGTCCACCGCAGGCATGTCCGACCCTCTGCCGCACGCGCTGACTCTCACCGCCATCGTCATCACCTTCGGCGTGACCGCGTTCATGCTCGCGATGATCTACCGATCCTGGCGACTCATGCGGCGTGAAAACCTCGACGATGACCTCGAAGACATCCGCATCGGCCTGAAGTCGCGCGCAGCAATGGGCGATGAAGGCGACGTTTCCGAAGACCAAGACGACACCGAATTCGGCGGTGACGCCGAATTCCCCGTCACCGGGGCCCGCAAACTGGCAGACCTCGACGGGGATCCAGAATCCCAGCCGACAGAACACGAACAGCCGAGCGGCACCTCGGCAGACCAGCAGGACAAGGGAGGAGACTCATGACACTCGCAGCCCTTGTTCCGCTGCCGGTGGTGCTGCCGCTGTTGGGAGCGGGCATCAACCTGCTCGCGGGTATGCGCGTGCGCCTGCAGAACCTGGTCACGGTCATCACATTGGTGCTCGTGCTCTGCATCAGCGGTGTGCTCCTGTGGGCCGCCGATGCGCAGGGCATCCAGGTGGTCGCCGTCGGCGGGTGGGAACTGCCCTTCGGCATTGCACTCGTGGTCGACCGACTGTCAGCGCTCATGCTGGTGGTCTCGATGCTCGTGACCCTGAGCGTGTTCATCTACGCCGTTGGGCAGGAGATGACCGACGACTCCCAACAGTCGCCCGTTTCGGTGTTCAACCCCGCCTACCTCATCCTGTGCGCCGGTGTTGCCGGTTCATTCATCGCGGGTGACCTCTTCAACCTCTACGTGGGCTTCGAAATGCTGCTGGTGGCATCGTTCGTGCTCATCACAATCGGCGTGACCCCAGAGCGAGTGCGCGTCGGCGCCACCTACATCGTCGTGTCACTGCTGAGCTCGCTCATCTTCTTGGGTTCCATTGGGCTGATCTACGCGGCCACCGGAACCGTCAACATGGCAGACCTCGCGGTCAAACTCAGCATGCTGCCCGAGGACGTCCAGCTGTTCCTCCACATTGCGCTGCTGTTGGGCTTCGGCATCAAAGCCGCGGTCTTCCCGCTGTCGTTCTGGCTGCCCGACTCCTACCCGACCGCCCCGGCCCCCGTTACCGCGGTATTCGCGGGCCTGCTGACGAAAGTCGGCATCTACGCCATCATCCGCACCGAAACGCTTCTGTTCTTCGGCCAGTCGCTGCGCACACCGCTGCTCATAGTGGCCGGGCTGACGCTCATAGTCGGCATCCTCGGAGCTGTCGCCCAAACCGACCTCAAGCGAATGCTGTCGTTCACACTCGTATCCCACATCGGATACCTGCTGTTCGGTGTTGCCCTGGGCACCGAACTGGGCCTGGCCGCCGCGCTGTACTACACGGTTCACCACATCGTCGTGCAGACCACGCTGTTTCTGGCGGTCGGACTCATCGAACAGCGCACGGGAACCACTAAGATCAGCGCGCTCGGCGGCCTCATGACCCTCTCACCGGCCCTGTCCTGGATCTTCCTGATACCCGCGCTCAACCTCGGCGGCATTCCGCCGCTGTCAGGGTTCATCGGCAAGGTCGCCCTGTTCTTCGCGGGTGTTCTCGACGCAGACTGGCTGACCATCACACTCGTGGCCATCGGCGCGCTTACCAGCCTGCTGACCCTCTACGTCATCGGCCGCACGTGGAACCAGGTGTTCTGGCGCTCGCCGGTAGAGGCCCCGGAAAAGCTGCCGGAAACCGAACGGCTGATCAAGCAGATCAAGGCCGTCAAGGGTGCCCGGGCCATCGGTGCGGAAGAACCCGCCCGGCAGAAGCTCCCCGGGGCTATGGCCCGTCCGGCAGTCCTCATGCTCGCGGTGTCGATAGCACTGACGGTCTTCGCCGGCCCACTGTGGAGGACTGCCGAAAACGCCGCGGTCAACCTCATCGACCCGCGAATCTACGTGTCAGCGGTTTTCGAAGTCGGCCAGAACGGCACACCGGGACCGGACGGAAAGTCCGTTCCGCCGGGCTACGCCGACGACATTTCCGAAGCCTCCGAACAGCAGGAAGGGGCAGATGCCGCGGGAGGTGAGCAGTGACGAACCAGAAGTCCAGCCAGAAGGCGGAGAGCCAGAAGTCCAAGAGCGCAGCCGCACGGACTGCCGATAGGAAAGCCCTGCGGTGGGCGCTTGTGCGACAGCTGCTGCTGACCACCGGACTCGTGATCCTGTGGATCATGCTGTGGGACGGCTGGTCGGTCGTGCACATCGTCACCGGCATCATCGTCGCCGTCATTGTCACGCGTCTGTTCTACCTGCCGCCGATCGAACTGTCCGGCCGCATCAATCCGTGGTACTTCGCGGTGTATCTGGCGTGGTTTGCCTGGCAGCTGGCGCGCGGTGCCCTGCAGGTTGCCGCCGTTGCCCTGCGGCCGCGCAAAACCAATCCCGGCAGCGTTATCGCTGTCGACCTGCACACCAGGTCCGACCTGCTGATCACGATCATTGCGCAGACCGCGGGGCTGATCCCCGGCACCTTTGTCACGGAGGTCGACCGCGCCCGCGGTGTGATTTTCCTCCACGTGCTCGACTGCAACACCGACGAACAGATTGAAAGCGCCCGCGAACTGGCCCTGGAAATCGAGGTGTATGTCATCAAGGCGATGGGTTCGCTCCACGACATCCACGTTCTCAACGAGTCCCGCATCGCCCAGGGGCAGAAGCCCGTTCTGGGTGGGCGCACCGTGAAGGACGTCAAAGCGAAATCGGACGCCAAGACCAGCGGCGAGGGCAAGCCCGGCGTGAAACCAGCCGGCGCTGACACCACCAGAGGGGACGGTGCCTGATGGAGTTCGACCCGCGCGTCGCAGCAGTCGTCTTGCCCGTGGCTTTTGTGCTGTTCTCGGTTGCCGCTGCGGTCGCCATTGTGCGGATTGTCCGTGGACCGGCAATTCTCGACCGCATGATCGCCACTGATGTTCTGCTGTCGACCATGATGTGCTCGTTTGCAGTGTTCATGGCTGTGACTGGCCGAACTGACCTGCAGTTCATCCTGCTGGCGATGGCGTTCTTCGGCTTCGTCGGCTCGGTCGCGGTGTCACGCTATGTGGCACGCTCCGAGAACACGCCGCCGCCGGCACCACCCGCCGACCCCGACCAGACCAACCCGAACCAGCCCGCCTCAGCCGACGGCACCTCGGGATCCGCACCCTCAGCCGGCAGCACCTCGGCCGTAAGCCCGGCAGACACCGACCCAGCGAAGGAGGTCGGCCCATGAGCCTCGTCGTTTCGATCATCCTGAGCGTTTTCATCCTGCTGTCCGGTGTTCTGTCCATTGCCGCGGCGGCCGGGCTCATGCGCTTTCCCGACCTGCTGTCGCGCCTGCACTCTGGGTCGAAACCGCAGGTGTTCGGGCTTGTTCTGGTGCTCATCGTCGTGGCGGTCACCCAGCCGAGCTTCGGTCTGATCACCACGTGCCTGCTCATTGCGGTCTTCCAGATGGCGACTGCTCCCGTTGGTGCGCACATGGTCGGTCGAGCCGGCTACCGTACCCGCCACCTGCGTCGCGCGCAGCTGTTCCGCGATGAATTGGCCGATGCTGTGTCGCGTGCTGAAGCCCGCGAAGCGACAGCGCTGGCGGAGTCTGCCGAGCCGGGGACAGGTGACACTGATTCTCACGAGGCGCCGGTCGGCTCTGCGGAGGAAGCCGCCAGCACGCTGGACGTTGGGGGAGCGGACCCCTCGGGTCCTGAAAGCCAAGCTGAAGCTGCCAGCAGCGAGGGCGCCGGCGCAGATTCAGCCGCAGAAGATTCCAATAGCGGGACAGTCAAAGGAGATGACCGTGAGTGACACAGAAGGCGCTGCACAGGAAAACCAGCTGCTGACGACGGCTCGGACCAGGCCCGTGTTCGGGACTTTCGTCATCGAATTCTTCAGTCCCGGCCTGCCGACCCTGCTGAAACAGGCGGGGGCCGATTGGGTGCTGTTTGACCTTGAGCACTCCGGTTTCGGTCTGGATGCTGCGCGCGCGCCGATCGCGGTGGCCCGACAGACGGGTATCACAGCCGTGGTGCGCGTGCCGGGGCCGCACCAGCACCTGGTGTCGACAGCGCTCGATGCGGGGGCTGACGCGATTATGGTTCCGTGGGTTGAATCGGCCGCGGATGCCGAGCGAATCGCTTCGTGGATCAAGTACCCGCCGCTGGGTGTGCGCGGTTCGGCATTCGGCATTGCCGGAGATCAGTACGTTGGCGGGCCGGCAGAAGCCGCACAGCGCGCAGCAGACGCCCGCACGTTCTTCCTTCCGCAGATCGAAACTCCTGGCGCCGTAGAAGAGGTCGACGCTATCGCCGCGCTGCCCGGTGTCGATGTGCCGTTCGTCGGCCCGCTCGACCTGTCGACCAACCTGGGTGTGCCGGGTGATTTCACCGCCCCGGCGGTGGAACGCGCTCTTGAGCGAGTACTGGAAGCCTGCGCTGCACACAGCAAGCTGCCCGGCATCTTTGCGCCAACCATCGAACTGGCGCGCCGCTGGTCCGATATGGGCTTTCGCATGGTGTCGCTTGCGGCGGACACGGCTTTGCTGAGCTGGGCCTTCGCAGATGGGCTCGAGGCGATCCGCAAGGGCTGAGCTTCCGATGGGATGCTTCCGAGAGCGGTGTTTTGGGAGCGTGTCAAAATGGGGGCATGGATGCTCTTATGCTCATCAACACGCACGAATCCGCAGTTCCCACTGAACCGCTGATCCAGCTTCTGGGCAAAGCCCGCATGGCCGATGGCGTCATCGCCTACGTGACCGCCCCGGCCGAAGAATCCGCGTTCGCGGAACCGGTGGAAGGTGCCGCCCCGGCCGAAGAATCCGCGTTCGCGGAACCGGTGGAAGGTGCCGCCCCGGTCGCAGCAGAACCGACGGCGGACGACCTCATCCTGGCCTCACCCACGCCGGACGCTTATGAGTCCTATGACGACCTCGCCCTGGGGCTGCAGGACATGGGCATCGAGCGTCTGATTGTGGCAGGTGCCGATTCGGCACCTGACGCAGAAGGCCGAGGTGCCGTCTGGGCTACCGCTGCTGCCGCTCTGGCGCACCAGTTCAGCGTCGTGTTCGTTGAATCGGCTGTTGTTCTGCCCTCAACGGGGGATCGCCCCGCCTGGATGCACGACGCCTTCCAGCTGGGTGCTGTCGAAAAGCCAGCCGAGGACATTTGGCTGAAGATGTAATTTCTGCCTACGCACAGCAGAGGGGCCGCGGATCAATCCGCGGCCCCTTCAGTTTTCAGTCGAAGTTCAGCCTGCCGGCTGAATCAGACGCATTCGATCAGGCGTCCGGGTTGGGTTCGCCCTTGAGCTCACCCTTCTCCCACTGTTCGACCCAGTCCTTGTTGTCGTCCATCCATTCACGGGCAGCCTTGTCCTGTTCCTCGCCGCCGTAGTTTTCTTCGGAGAACATGACGTTTTCAAGGCTGGACAGGTGCTCGTCGTCCAGCACGAGGTTCTTCAGCAGCTGAGCAACCTTCGGGTTCTGTTCGCCGAAGCCTTCCGAGGAGAACGAGTAGATGACCTCAGCCTTGCCCATGACGCCCTTGGGGTCTTCAAGGTCGCGGACGGGGAAGGCGTCGTATGCCCAGTGCGGACGCCACAGGGTGACGGCGACGTCCTTGTCTGCTTCAGTCGACTTCTTCAGCTGAGCCAGCATTGCCGGGGTCGAGCTGAGCTTGAGGTCCATATCGGACAGCTCGTAGTCTTCGACAGCCTGCTTGGCGGCCTTGGAAAGACCAGCGCCGGGCTCAATTCCGTAGATGGTGTTGCCGTAGTCGCCGCTCATCGACTTGAGGTCCTCGATTGTCTTGGCCTTCGAGTCTTCGTTCACGGCGATGGTGAGCTTGGCGTTGTTGTACCAGCAGCCCTGAGCTTCGAGCTTGTCGCCGAACTTCTCGATGTAGTCGGCGTGGGTCAGCGGCAGCCAGCCGTCGACGAGGAAGTCAACGTCGCCGTTGGCAACTGCGGTGTAGCCCGGGCCTGCGTCGAACGCCTTGATTTCAACGGTGTAGCCGTCGTCCTCAAGCTTGTTCTTCAGCAGGTTCGAAACGGCGAAGGACTCGTCCCAGCCGTTGAAGGCGCCGATCGTGATTTCCTTGTTGTCGTCGGCTTCTTCACCGGAAATGTCCTTGGCCTCGGAACCGGGGGTGCATTCAGCCCAGTTCTGGTCGCCGCCAGCGGTGTCTCCGCTGTCGCCGTTGTCGGCGCCGCCGCAGCCTGTCAGGACGAGTGCGGAAGCAGCGAGGGCCGCTCCCATCTTGGCAATTTTCGGAAACTTCATGTTTCTCTCCTTCATTCACATCGTTCCGCTTCGGAAGCGGCGAGCCGTGTGCGGTTTCCACACCGCTCGGCCCTTTTATCGGTCGGTTGGGGTCAAACTGTGGAGTGCTCGCTGTTGCGGCTGCCCAGTGCTGCCGTGACGCGGTCCAGGAAGATGGCCAGAACGACGACTGCAACACCGGCGTCAACGCCCAGGGCCACGTTCAGCTGCGAAATAGCGCCGATGACAGCACCGCCGAGGCCCTCAGCGCCGGCCATACCGGCCAGAACAACCATCGACAGGGCCAGCATGATGACCTGGTTGACGCCGGCCATGATCGTCTTGAGTGCCAGGGGCAGCTGCACCTTGAACAGAATGTGGCTGGGTGTCGCGCCGAAGGCCTGAGCTGCTTCGACGACTTCACCGTCAACCTGGCGGATGGCAAGCTCCGTAAATCGCACGCCGGGCGGCAGGGCGAAGATGATCGTCGCGATCGCGCCGGGCACCTGGCCGACGGAGAACATGACGATTGCCGGAACCAGGTAGGCCAGGGCGGGCATCGACTGCATAAAGTCGAGGATCGGCCGGACAATGGTCGACACGATCCGGGACTTCGCAGCCCACACACCGATCGGCAGCGAAATGATGAGCGCGAAGATCACCGACACCAGCACGAGCGCGAACGTGCTCATGGCGTTCTCCCACTGGCCCAGAGCCAGGATGAGGTAGAAGCCCACAGCGGTGACAATGCCCAGCTTCCATGTGGCAGCAGCCCAGGCGATCGCCGCGAAGATCAGAATCATGATGAACGGGTGCGGTGTCTCCAAGAGCCAGTTCAGCCCCGAGTACATGCTCGACAGCACCGTGGTGACCGCTGAAAGCAGCCAGTCGAAATGCTTCTGGAACCAGATGAGGAACGTGTCGACCCATTCGCCCAGCGGCAGGTGAGGTTCAAGCGGGTTCATGCTCACGCTTCCTTTCCAGTTGCGGTGTCAGGGGCATCGTCATCGTTCGGCTCCGGCTGCAGTTCCTGTTCGGGTTCCGGGTGCGGGTCCGGGACCGTCGATACCGCGGGAAGTTCGCCGGTGGCAGTGGACTCGGTGCCCATGGCCTGCAGCAGCTTGACTCGAGGCACAACGCCCAAGAGCTTTCCTGCCTCGTCGATGACGCACAGCGGCACCGGGGCTTCAGCCGACGGCGCGAAGAGGTCCGCGATCTGCGCATCCGGCGGACACGTGAGGATGTTTTTGGTGTAGATGATGTTGTCCAGGGTGCGCTCGCCGCGTTTGGCCGCTGCCACTGCGTCGTCGTCTGTGACGAGCCCCAGCAGCTTGCCGCTGCGGTCGGTGACGAGAACAGCGGACTCCTGGGTGTTCTGCATTTCCCGGATGGCCACGTTCGGTCCCACGGTGTTGTGGACGACGTTCGTGGGCGGGCGCATGACGGTCTGCGCGGTGTAGACGCGCGAACGGTCGACGTCCTGAATGAACGATGCGACGTAGTCGTCGGCCGGATTGGTGAGGATGTCTTCGGCCGTGCCGATCTGGGCAATTCGGCCGTTGCGCATAACGGCGATCCGGTCACCCAGGTACATGGCCTCGTTGAGGTCGTGGGTGATGAAGATGATCGTCTTCTTCAGGGAGTGCTGGAGTTCGGCCAGCTGCTGCTGCATTTCCCGGCGGATAAGCGGGTCGAGAGCTGAGAACGCTTCGTCCATCAGCAGGATGTCGGTCTCTGCGGCCAGGGCGCGGGCCAGGCCGACGCGCTGCTGCATACCGCCGGACAGTTCGGACGGGTACTTGTCCTCCCAGCCCTTCAGGCCGACGATCTCAAGCCACTTGTCCGCCTTCTTCAGGCGCTCCGCCTTGTCCATTCCCTGCAGCTCGAGTGAGTAGGCCGCGTTTTCGCGCACCGTGTGGTGCGGCATGAGGGCGAAGTGCTGGAAGACCATCGAAATGTGGTCGCGGCGAACCGCGCGCAGTTCGGAGGCGTTCATCTTGGAGATGTCTTTGCCTGCGATCTCGACGGACCCGGAGCTTGTGCTCCACAGGCCGTTGAGGGTTCGGATGAGGGTCGATTTACCAGACCCGGAGAGGCCCATGACAACGAAGATCTCACCGCGTTCGACTTCGAAGCTCGCGTCGATGACGGCTGCGGTTCCCAATTCGCGCAGGTCGTCGCGGTCCTCGCCGTTTTCAATGCGGCGAATGACTTCTTTTTCGTTTGGGCCAAAGACTTTGTAGACGTGCGATGCACGGACTAATGCCACTGCGTGGCCACCTTCCGGTCGACTGTGCACATCCGCGCCGGGTGGCGCGGGCATTGACGCCGGCAGCCGAAAAACGGGACAGCGCCGGTAATCCACCTTAAACACAGCCCTCTTTCAGACGGGGTCAAGGGAGGTGTCAGATTCGGCAAGCCTCCTGAGTAAACCCTCAAACACCCCGTCTGAACAGGGGTTTTGCTTATTTTTCGTTGTTATTGAAACGTTACGGCAGGTTGTGGGCACAAGTGGAAGAACGATCGCCTGAAGGCGCTCTGAAGGGCAGGAGGCTCAGCGAGGCAGCGCGCCGCCGCTGGCTGTATGCGGGTGACCTCACTGTGCTTTCCAGCGCTCGATAGAATGCCGGCATGACTGCCGAACAGAAGAACCGCATGCGGCGTGCCCGCATGCTCCGCGGTTGTGCCGCGGCGTTCTTTTCGGTGTTCATCGGCTTGGTATTCCACACGGGAGCAGGCGGTGCGGCCTCTGCCGCGGCGAGCATGTTCGCTTTTCTTGTCGCCGCCTGGCTGGGAATCATCCTGTCGGCACTGCGCCTGCGCGTCACCTCTGTCCTGGCAGTTGCCGCTGCGGGGCAGTGGCTTCTGCACGTCTTCATGACCTTCGCTTCAACCGCCGCACCCACGCCACGCGGATCGGGGTCGCTGTTGGAAACCTCCGTCCACGCGCTCTGCATGGGGCTTGTGTCCCCGAGCGCAGGAACCGTCACGCCCGCCGCCATGCACCACGCGGACTTCTCCGGTCCGCTCATGCTGGCAGCCCACGCCGCTGCGGTTGTTCTCACGGCCGGCTACGTGCTCTTCGGCGAACGGGCTCTCGAGGCGGTGCTCACCGAAATCGTGGGCCCCGTCGTCTTCGTCTTTCTGTCTGGTGTGCTGCCGCGGGTCCGCCGCGTTCAGCGCCCCGGTGTGTTCCGCACCCGCAGTGCCGGCACCTCGCAAGTCTTCAGCTCGGTATCGCAGCGCGGCCCTCCCGCTGCTGTCTGACACACACACGGGGCTTTCTGGCGAAAGCCCACACCCTGCCGCGCAGGAAAAGACTGCGGGCGGGCACACCCACTATCTTCTGCGGCTGAATGCCGCATCCCCGGGGCTTAAGCCCCCTGTTGTGCGCCCGTAAGCGGGTGCGAAAGGACAACCATGAAACTCCGCAAGACCCTTATGGCCGCTCTCGCCGCTGCAACCCTGGCACTCGCCGGCTGCGGTGGCGGCGATACTGCAACAACCGCCGCTGATGCACTCAAGGTCGACGAACCGTGGGCAAAGGCCGTGTCCCAGGACAAGGGTATGACCGGTGTCTTCGCAACGATTGAGAACGAAGGCAAAGAAACCATCACCATCACCGGTGCTGAATCCGACGTCGCCGGAAAAGTGGAACTGCACGAAACCACCGGCGATGGCAAGGGCGGCATGAGCATGAAGGAAAAGGAAGGCGGCTTTGAACTGGCTGCCGGCGACACGCTCGAGCTCAAGCCCGGCGGCGACCACATCATGCTCATGGACCTCAAGCAGGGCATCGAGCCCGGTGAAGAAATCAAGATCACCGTCAAAACATCAGCGGGCGACGTCGACCTGACCGCGCCGGCCCGTGAATTCACCGGCGCTAAGGAAGAGTACGCACCGGATGAGCACGACCACGGTGAGCACATGGACCACGGCGACATGGACCACGGCGACGATGAGCACGGTGAGCACATGGACCACGGCGACGATGACCACGAGGACAGCAAGTAACAATGACTGAGATCTCCAGACGCAGACTTCTTGGTGCTTCGGGCATCGGGGCCGGCGCTGGACTCGCAGCGGGCATTGGCGGCACCTATGGCGTCATGGGTGCCGCCGCCCGCGGCGGTGAAGACAGCGAAGGCTTTTCCGGCAAGCAGACCGTTCCGTTCTACGGAGCACACCAGGCCGGGGTGGAAACACCGCCGCAGGCGCACGCGGTCTTCCTTGCCGTCGAACTGAAAGACCACGTTGACGCGGCCGCCATGCGTCGGTGGCTGAGGATCCTCAGCGATGCTGCCGCAGCACTCACACAGGGCAAGGCACCGCTGGCGGACACGGAACCTGACATGGCCGCTCAGCCGGCATCGCTGACGGTGACGTTCGGCTTCGGTCGCAAAGTCGTGGAACTCGCCGGTGCTGACAAGGTGCCGGCATGGCTGAAACCGCTGCCGGACTACTCGATTGACCGTCTGCGCCCCGAACTGTGCGGCGGTGATCTGCTCATGCAGATCTGCTCAGACGACCCGCTGACCCTGGCCCACGCATCGCGCATGCTCATGAAGGATTCGCGAGCGTTCTCAGAAATCGCCTGGGCCAAGGAGTCATTCCGCCGCGCCTACGGCACCGACCCTAAGGGCACCACGGTGCGCAACCCGTTCGGCCAGGTGGACGGAACCGTCAACCCCGAAATCGACACCGATGACTTCGCCGCTCTCGTGTGGGGTGACCCCAACGCGCCCTCAAGGCCTGGCGCCTCGGATCGGAAGAGAGTCGAGTCACCGCGCGGAAAAGCGCCGGCCGACCTGAATTCCGCACACCCCGACTGGATGGCCGGCGGTACAACCCTCGTCTTGCGCGACATTGCGATGGACCTCGAAAGCTGGGATCTGGCGGACGAACCGGCCCGCGACTTCTCCGTGGGCCGTCGCATGAAGGACGGTTCCCCACTCACGGGTGAGCACGAACACGACATCCCGGACCTCGAAGCCGTTGGCAGCGATGGCTTCAAGAAGATCTCTCCGGCCAGCCACGTGGCCCGTTCGCGCAACGACAAAAAGCCCGAAGAGCAGATCTTCCGGCGCGTCTACTCTTACCAGTCGCTGACCAAGGGACCCATCCGGGACGACGTTGAAGGAGTCCGCCAGATCAACGATGCGGGGCTGATGTTCGCCAGCTACCAGGCGGACATCGAACGGCAGTACAAGCCGATCCAGCAGCGCCTGGCAGAGGGTGACCTCCTCAACGAATGGACGTTCCCAATCGGTTCGACCGTGTGGGCGATTCCGCCCGGAGCATCTGAGGGCGGGTACATCGGCGAGACTCTGTTCGGATGATTGCCTAAGCTGAGATCATGCTCAGCCTTCCGTTCATCGCCAGCACCCCGCAGAACATCAAACGGCCCAAGGTCATCGTGCCGTTTGCGCCGCGAACCCTTGATGAAGCTCGCGCGGCGGGAGAGTGGGCGGCGCACGCCCAAAAAGCGGGTGCAGATGCCATGGAATGGCGCGTTGACGCGCTGGCGGACAGTGTTGATCTGCTCGATGCTGATGGGCCGGCTGCTCAGGCGCTTGACGAGGCGCAGCGGGCCATTCAAGACCAGCGGGAACTTCCCGTGCTGATTACGGTGCGGACCGCAGCCGAGGGCGGGCAGGCTGATCTTGACGACGCCGCCTACGCGAAGGTCGTCTCCGGTCTCATCCGCCGCACCCAGCTGACCCCGCCCCTGGGCACGCAGCCGCGCATTGCAGTTGATGTCGAAGTTGATCGCGAACCGGCAGCCCAGCTGTGCAAGCAGGCGGGAGAGCTCGGCGTTTCCGTTGTCGCTTCCCACCACGACTTCGATCGCACCCCGGACACCAGAATCCTGCTGGCAAAGATCCGCGACATGCTCCTCATGGGAGCGGATGCAGCGAAGATCGCCGTCATGCCGAAAGAGCCGAGCGATGTTTCACGGCTCCTGGAGGCCTGCGCGTCTGCTGTTGAAGTCGCCGAGGTGCCGGTCATCGCCATCTCGATGGGCCCCCTGGGGCGCTCCACCCGCGTGTTCGGAGGGGACTTCGGTTCGGCTGCCACTTTCGCCACACTGGGTGACGAACCGACCGCACCCGGTCAGATCCCCGTCGAAAAGCTGCGCTCCGTCTGGACTGAACTGTACTGACCAAACCGGGCCGGCACCTCGGCAGGGAACCCGGCGAACAGGTGGCGACTGAGCCACCCGGCCCCGTTTCGACACTCCCGTTAGCCGGGATCAGCGCTTTAGGCACGAATCCACCCGTTAGTCGCAAGGGGACTCCCGTTAGCCGAGATCTGCGCTTTAGCAGTAACTGCTAACGGGAGTTTTTGTTGCTAAAGCGTGGGTGGGTGCAGAAAAGGGGCCGAGGTGCCGGGCGCGGGTGTGTGGGTGCAGGCAAGGGGCCGAGGTGCCGGGCAGCTGGCTGGCAGACTGTCGAGGGCCGGGGCGGACAACGTGAAGGGGCGCCGCCGAAAATCGGCGGCGCCCCTTCAGAGGTCAGTCAGTCGATCAGACCTCGGCGGGTTCCGGTTCGGGCTCCGCTCCGCCCTGACCGCGCTTAACGCCGGCCAGCAGCATCTGCGCGACATCCAGAACTTCGACGCCCTCGGAGGCGTTGCCCTCAGACTGTTCGGCGGTCAGACCGTCAGACAGCATGACGCGGCAGAACGGGCAGCCGACCGCAATCTGTTCGGCGCCGGTGGCGACGGCTTCCTTCGTGCGGTTGACGTTGATGCGCGAACCGATGGTTTCTTCCATCCACATGCGCGCACCGCCGGCACCACAGCAGAAGCTCGTTTCCTTCGAGCGCTCCATTTCGCGGTACTCCACGCCGGGCAGTGAGCCGATGAGCTCACGCGGCGGTTCGTAGATCTGATTGTGGCGGCCCAGGTAGCAGGGGTCGTGGTACGTGACCGGGGTCTGCACCTGCTCACCTTCGGCCGGAGCGACCGGGGTGAGCTTGCCTTCGCGGACGAGCTTGTTAAGCAGCTGCGTGTGGTGAACGACTTCGAACTTGCCGTCCAGCTGCGGGTATTCGTTCGCGATCGTGTTGAAGCAGTGCGCACAGGTCACGACGATCTTGCGCGCCTTCATTTCGTTGAGCACCTCGACATTGGCCTGAGCCAGCATCTGGTAGAGGAACTCGTTGCCCGCACGGCGAGCGGGGTCACCCGTGCACGATTCGCCATCGCCGAGGACGGCGAAGTCAACACCGGCCATGTTGAGAAGCTCCGCAGTTGCCTGCGTGGTCTTCTTGGCGCGGTCTTCGAAAGCACCGGCGCAGCCGACCCAGAAGAGGTATTCGACTTCGCCGAGGTCCTCGATGTCGGCACCGACCTGCTTGACTTCGAAGTCGAGGTCCTTGGCCCACTCGAGGCGCTTGCGCTGGGACATGCCCCACGGGTTCTGCTTGTTTTCGAGGTTCTTGAACAGACCGCCGAGCTCGGTGGGGAACGCCGATTCGATGAGCACCTGGTAGCGGCGCATGTCGACGAAGTGGTCGACGTGCTCGATGTCCACCGGGCACTGCTCAACGCAGGCACCGCACGTGGTGCACGACCACAGGGCGTCGGGGTCGATGACGCCGAGCTCTGCGAGTTCTTCGACGTCCTGTGCGCCGACGAGCGGGCGGACTGCCTCAGCCTGAGCAGCCTCCGACAGGGTGCCCAGCAGGTCGAGGTTTTCGTGCGGGTCGGAAATGCCCTCGTAGGCGTCCATTTCCTTCTGCCACGCGCGCTTGGCCTTCTTGTCGGCATCGTCGGCAAGAGGTGCCGGCGGCTGTGCTTCGGCCTGCGCCTTCTGCGCTGCTTCCAGCCACGGCGACTTGGCCGCAGCGTGGTTGCGCAGGTTGATCATCATGAGCTTGGGGCTCAGTGGCTTTTCCGTGTTCCAGGCGGGGCACTGGCTCTGGCAGCGACCACATTCGGTACAGGTGGAGAAGTCCAGCAGGCCCTTCCAGGTGAAGTCTTCGACCTTGCCGACGCCCATCGTGGTGGAGTCGTCCATTGCGTCGGGGTCGGAGAAGTCGAGCTCTTCGCCGTCGGACACCATCGGCTGGAGAGCGCCGAGTGAGGTGCGGCCGTTTGCGTGGCGCTTGAACCAGATGTTGAAGAACGCGAGGAAGCGGTGCCAGGCAACACCCATCGTGGGGGTGAGGGCGACGGTGACCATCCAGGCGTAGGAGATGAGGATCTTCGCCAGCGCGATCGCGACGATGAGGCCGGACACGACCGGAATCGACAGGCTGGAGAAGATTTCGCCGATCCAGAAGGTCAGCGGGAAGTGCAGGATGAGGTTTGCCTGGCCCTCGTGGCCCTGCAGCACGTATTCGAGGCCGCGCAGCAGTGCAATGCACAGGCAGACGCCCAGAATGGTGAACTCAACGTAGTAGGCCTGCCAGAAGTTCGAGCCGTAGAAACGCGACTTGCGCTGCGTGTCGAGTGTTTCGCCCTTGGGCTTCTTGGCTTGGCGAATGGCGATCAGCACGATGATGCCGATCAGGCCGGCCATCGCAAACAGTTCGGTGATCCATTCGTAGGGCACGAAGTGGCCGATCAGCGGCAGGGTTGCAGCCGGGTTGAACAGCTGCATGGTGGCCTGGGCGAGCGTGAGCGTGAGCACGCCGAAGGAGATCATGGTGAACCAGTGGGCGATTGCCACAACGGGCAGACGCGCCATCCGGGTGTGACCCAGGAACTCCTTGACGAGGGTGCCGGTGCGTGCGCCGGCGTCGTTTGTGCGCTCACCGGCGCGCGTGGGTGCGCCGAGCTTGAAGAACTGGACGAACTTGCCGATCCGCATCAGGAACATCGTCCAGCCGACGATGGTCGCAGCAACGCCGATGACGGCTGCGACGATCTGCAGGGCTGTCATGTGTGTTTTACCTCCGGGCGGCCCTTTCGCAAGGGCACTGAAAATCCATCAGAAAGATGGGCAGAAAAAGATGCTCAGTTGGATTCCGCAACAGCTTCGTTGCCGAATTGGCTGCGGATTGCCTGAGCGGCATAGCGCTGAACGACGATCTGGGCGATGGCCACACCGACACCCGAAACGATGGTCCAGGCGATGACTTCGGCCATGTCCGTATCGGTGTCATTGGGATCGCTCGGAGCGGGACGGCCAAGCGATTTCTCCCAGGCCAGGCTGATTGCCTTGCGTGCGGCGATAGCGGCAAGCGCTCCTCCGCCTACGCCGATGACCTTCCAAGCGAGTTTGCCCATGGTGTCTCCTCAGATCAGTGTGGACCTCTGTGTGTTTTCAGTCTCACCAGGATACGACACAGACAGTTCACAGTGCGGTTTTGAGCTTCTGCCAGGGATGGTATCCCGGCCGCTGTCTCGTGCAGAAGTCGCAAGGTCTGAGGTAGGCGGGCGATCAGCCCGCCACAGACCCGAAAAGCAGACCCAGTGCGTAGGTGATGCCCGCGGCACCCAGGCCGATTGCCAGCTGGCGCAGTGCGCGCGGCAGCGGCGCCTTGCCGGAGAGCACGCCGACGACACCTCCCGTGAACAGCAGCGCCATGCTCACCAGCACGGCCGCGATCAGCAGCGGCAGGGTGCCGTCGAGTCCGAAGAAGTAGGGAACGATCGGGATGACGGCACCAGCGCTGAAGAACAGGAAGGAGCTCACGGCCGCTCCGAGACCAGACCCGGTGCCTTCGTGTTTGACCCGCGCAATCGAGTTCGGCAGGAAAGTGGCGCCACGGGGAGTGCGCGCCCTGCCGATGGCGGTGCGGGCAGCGAGCTCCGCCTCGTCCTCCTCCATGCCGCGGGCCTGAAAGACCAAGGCGAGCTCATTGGCGTTGATATCGAGGTCCTGCAGGATCGTGTCAGCATCGGGTTCGGGGTTCGAGGCGTCAATCAGCTCGTGCTGGGAGCGCACCGAAATGTATTCCCCGGCACCCATCGACAGGGCACCGGCCAGGAGCCCCGAGATTCCCGTCAGAAGCACCTGTCCGCTGGTCAGACCGGCAGCGCCGACACCCATGACGAGTGCGAGGTTGGACACCAGTCCATCGTTGGCGCCGAAGACCGCGGCGCGGAAATTGCCGGACATGTCAGACCGGCTCTTGGTGGCCAGCGCGCGCACAACCTCCGCGTGGACGCGTTCGTCGGCGGCCATCTGCTCGGTCGCGTACTCATCGACGATGTACGGGGAGCTGCTTTCAGCCTGCTGGGCCAGCGCCAGCACGAAGATCGAGCCGAACATGCGCGCAAACATGGCCAGAATGACCACGCCGAGGTCGGGTCGGCCCGGTTTGTCAGCGTGATGGCCCAAAAGTGTGCGCCAGTGCTGCTGGTGACGACGTTCGGCGTTGGCGATCGCCAAGAGGATCCGGCGCTCATCGCCGGTCTTCTTCATGGCGAGGCTGCGGTAGACCCGCTCCTCAACGAGTTCGTTCGCCAGGTAGCGGCGCCACTGCCTGATGAGGCGCGGGTCGTCAGTCGCGGGAGTCGCAGGAGAATTCTGTTCCACACCGGCAATCGTAGGAGAGCGCTGTGCCGCAGTTTTTCTTAGCGCGGCTTAACCTCGCGAGTGCCGGCGGTTCTGAGGTTCCGCCGATTGCGGGTGCCCGGACAGTTTCATACTTTCGGCTGATGTCCGCACTCAGGACGGCCTGGAAAACTGGAAGTATCATCGCCCGGTCTGGCTTCTGTTCTGGCCAGGGCGTACGAGCACTGCACACAAGGAAAAGGTCAATGTCACCCAAGAGGCTGTTTTCGATTCTCGCCATTGCCGAGGCGGTCACGTGGACCATGCTGATCATCGGCATGGTGCTCAAGTACGGCACCCAGACCACTGAACTGGGCGTGCGGATCGGCGGAGGCGTCCACGGTTTTGTGTTCCTCGCCTACTGCGTTGTCACGGTTCTCGTGGCGACTTCGGAGCGTTGGGGCAAGGCTCGCGGTCTGCTGGGGCTCGGTTCGGCCATCATTCCCTACGCCACCATCCCGTTTGAGATCTGGGCGCGCCGCAAGGGTCTGCTGCCCGAAAGCTGGAGCCTGGGTGAGCAGCGGCAGCCGGCCAATCCGTTTGAGCGGCTGTGCCTGTGGGCTCTGAAGAACCCGGTGCTGGCTGTCATCGTGGGCATTGTGCTGGTTTCGGCTCTGTTCGCCTTCCTGCTCTTCTTGGGTCCGCCGGTCCCGCAGAGCTGACTGCGGGCCCGATTGTCGGGCTGAGCGCACGAGGTGGAGCCCGGTTCGGGCTGGTTGAATGCCCGGGTTTGTGGTTGGCTTGATCTATGGGAGACGCAGTATCACGGGAGCGCTACACCCCGCGTGAGCGGACTGACTACCGTCGTGAGCTCAACGACGACCTAGAGACCTTTGACGCCTATCTGCAGCAGGCAGAGTTCGTCAGCCGCGGCACTATAGGCATGGAGCTTGAGCTCAACCTGGTCGATGAGCAGATGGCGCCGGCTCCTGTAAACCTCGATGTTCTCAAGACTCTTGACGATGCTGATTTCCAAAGTGAGATCGGATCGTTCAACTTCGAAATGAACCATCCGGTTCTCTCAGTTGAGGGTGATGGTCTGCGGGAACTTGAGGACGGTCTGCGCGAACGCCTCGATCGCGCCGCCGCTGCCGCCGTACAGCACAACTCTTCGGTCGCGATGATAGGCACTCTGCCGACGCTGACCGAGCAGTTCTTGGAAAGCCTCGAGTGGATCACTCCGGAGAATCGCTATAAAGCGCTGAGCAACGCTGTCATGGACAGTCGCGGCGAACTGGTCACGATCGACCTTGCGGACCGCGAAGTGCTCAACCACGATTTCGAAGACATTGCCCCGGAGTCTTCGTGCACCTCTATGCAGCTTCACCTGCAGGTTTCACCGGAGCGCTTTGCTGAGGCGTGGAACGCTTCGCAGGCGATTGCCGGTGTGCAGGCGGCACTGAGCGCGAACTCACCGCTGTTCTTGGGCCGGAAGGTGTGGCACGAAAGCCGCATCCCGGTGTTCGCCCAGGCAATTGAAACCCGTCCGCCGGAACTCATCGCCCAGGGTGTGCGGCCGCGCGTGTGGTTCGGCGAACGCTGGATCACCAGCATCTTCGACCTGTTCGAAGAAAATGTCCGCTACTTCCCGGCTCTTCTGCCGGAATCGCGCGAAGAGTCGGGTTCGCCGATTATGCGCGGCGAAGCTCCCGCCCTGCACTACCTCAATCTGCACAACGGAACGGTGTGGCGCTGGAACAGGCCCATCTACGCACCAAGTTCTGACGGCTTGGCGCACGTGCGCGTAGAGAACCGTCTGCTTCCGGCCGGTCCGACCGTGGTCGACATGGTTGCGGATGCCGCGTTGTACTACGGTCTGGTCAAGTTCTTGGGAGAACAGACCCGCCCCGTGTGGTCGCGCCTTCCCTTTAAGACGGCAGAGAAGAACTTCATGACGGCTGCGCGCTCTGGGCTCTACGCCCGGCAGGAATGGCCGACTCTCGGTGCAATTGACGTTGCCAAGCTTGTGCACGAGCATCTGGTGCCGCAGGCACGCCGCGGTCTCGAAAAGCTGGGCGTGAACGAAAAGCTCATCGACCGCTATATGGGAATCATCGACGGTCGAGCTGTTGGTCGGCAGAACGGTGCGCTGTGGCAGCTGCGAACTTTGAGCAACATCAGGCCGAAGAAAGCTGCGCCCGGCAGCCCCGAACGTCAGAAAGCTTTGGCGCTCATGCTCAAGCAGTACATGGAGAACCAGGCAAAAGGTGAGCCAGTCCACACATGGGAAATCGGCGAATAAGCCGTACTGCACCTCGGTGCGAGTCCGCTTGTTCCGCGAGAACTCGCGGAATTTGAGCCGTAGAAAAATATTTTCGCCGCGGAGTTGCATCCTGCTCTGAAGTGTGTGTAGAGTAGTCCTCGTTGCTCGGACGGAAAACACCGAAGCGAGCGGGCCCCAGGCCGAAGATCAGATCTTCCAAATGGCGCGGCCCCGCTTCCACTGGAACCGAAGTTCTGGCAGCAGAATCAATCTGATTCGCATAGTCCGTTAGGGCTGTGAACTTTCACCTTTGATGAAGTGCTCACGGTTGTGG
>NZ_KV789368.1:0-4475 GCF_001807555.1 Brevibacterium sp. HMSC08F02
GGCCGATCCGTACACCACCATACTGGACACTACTACGGGTCGTCCGGCGCTTACGGTCGTAGAACTCGGTTTTAAGCGTCGACCAGAACGACTCAGCCATCGCGTTATCAAAGCACACACCAGTACGCCCCACGGACTGAGCAATGCCCAGGCTGCGGCAAACCTCTCAGAGCTGCTCGCTAGTGAATTGAGCTCCGCGGTCAGCGTGAAACACCAGCCCATCAGGAACGTCACCACGCAACGTGTGCGCCATCCGCAGGGCCCGCTCGACCAGGGAAGTATCTTGAACGCTATCCATAGCCCAGCACCCGGCGGGAATGGCCATCGCGGACCGCGCACAAGTACAACCAGCCTTCACCGGTGCGCAAGTAGGTAATATCTGACATCCACACCCGGTTGAGCTCACCAGTATCAAACATGCGCTTGACCAGGTCAGGAAGCGTGGACTTACGCTTAGCTTGAATCGTTGTCACCGGGACAAAGGCCCGCGGTGAAATCCCCTCAATCCCCATCATGCACATCCGTTTAGCCACAGTCTTACGGTTAAGCGCAATGTGGTAGCGCTCGGCAAGTTCTGCGGTGATCCGCGGCGCACCATAAACCTCATCGGAGTCTTTCCAAATCCGGTGAATCTTGCGGTCAACATCATCGTAAAATGCTGCACGATCATCTTCGCCCGATAGTCGCTTCTGCTGCGTATGGGCCCATTTGTAGTATCCAGACCGAGACACTTTTAAAAGCCGTGCCATGCGCTTGATGCTGTAGTTCGCCTTCTCCTGCTGCATCAATTCGAACTTTTCTGCTCGCGTTGCTTCGCAGCGAAGAAGGCTGTCGCTTTTGACAAAAACTCGTTATCCATCTTGGCTTCAGCCAGCTCCCGACGAAGACGAGCATTCTCAGCACGAAGATCAGCCTCGCTCATCCCATCTGATGCTCCTCGGCGCTCACGCTCGAGTTTGACCCACCGGCCTAAAAGCCCGGCGGACACACCAATCTCCTTAGCCACATGAGCAATCGGACGCCGCGACTCTATTACCAGGTTCGCGGCTTCACGCCGATACTCCGGCGTGTACTTCTTGCGCTGTTGACTCACAATGAACATCCTCTCCTACGGACACAAGATCCGCACTAATAGGGTGTCCACTAAACGAGGGTAACCTCACAAGCAGTTCGTCGGACTCGAGGGTTGGCGTCACAACATAACCTTTCGTCATTGACATGTGGTCATCCCATTATCTGACTTACGCATCTGAACACTCGACCAGTGGAGATCCGTCTGGATCATTGAGTGTTCGGGTCTTGGCCTAACCCGTCGCGCGGACTCACCGTTGAGACGTGGGAAACCCTCGTGCAGCTGAAGGAGGAAGGCGTCATCACCCACGTGGGTGTGTCGAACTTCCGTCCCGAGCAGCTCACCGAACTGCACGACGCCACCGGGGTATGGCCGGTGATGAATCAGATTCAGCTTTCCCCTGCGCTGGCCCGCAGTGAGGCTGTCCGCTTCCACGCCGAACACGGCATCGTCACTGAGGCGTGGGGCTCGCTCGGTATGCGTGAAGGCCTGCTCGACCAGATTGTCGTTCACAAGATCGCTGCCAAGCATGACGTCGACCCACACCAGGTGGTGCTGAAGTGGATTGTTGATCAAGGCATCATCGTGATTCCCAAGTCGAAAGACCCGCAGCGTCAGGCCTCGAATGCCACCTTCAACTTCGAGCTGGATGACGATGACCGCGCCCTGCTGGCCACGCTTGATCTCGGAGAAGAACACGCGTGGGACAGCCGCGAGCACGAGGAATGGTGAGGTTTGTCCGCGAAGACCGCAGCCCGAGCGGCTCTGGCGATCGCATCGATCGAAGCACCTGCACAGACGGAATCGCCAACGGAATAATTCGCGGTGCCCAGGCGTTTGCGTAGATAGAGGGCCAACTGGCAGAAAGCTCGAGATCTCAGAGATGTTGACCCGCGCGAATAAGAGGACTTTTCTCTTTGGAGATGACAAATATGACTGAGTTCAAGACTGTAAGCATCCTCGGCGGCGGCGTTCTCGGATCACAGATCGCCATGCAGGCCGCATACCACGGCAAAGACGTCACGATTTACGATCCCTTCCAGGAATCGCTCGACAAGCTTCCCGCGCGCTGGGAGTGGATGCGCGCCGGATACGAAGAAGACCTTGAAGACTTCACTGCCGACAAATTCGATGAAGCTCTGAAGCGGATCTCCACCACCACTGATCTGGAAGAGGCTGTTTCAGACACGGACATCGTCATCGAAGCAGTCCCAGAAAACCTTGAACTCAAGCGTGAGACGTGGGAAAAGGTGGGCAAGCTGGCTGATGAGCGAACCGTGTTTGCGACGAACACCTCGTCGCTGCTGCCGTCGCTCTTTGCTGACTCGTCCGGCGCTCCCGAACGCTTCCTTGCCATCCACTACGCCAACCGCATCTGGAAGCAGAACCTCGCCGAAGTCATGGGAACTCCCAAGACGGACGAAAAGTTCGTCGAAAAGGCCCTGAAGTACGCGGAAGAAACCGGCATGGTTCCCGCTCACGTGAAGAAGGAAACCCCCGGCTACTTCCTGAACTCGATGCTCATTCCGTGGCTGAACGCAGGCAAAGACCTGTACATGAACGGAGTCGGCAACCCCGAAGACATCGACAACGCCTGGAAACTCGGAACAGGCAACCCCCGCGGTCCGTTCGAGGTCTACGACGTCGTCGGCTTCCACGTTGCCTCCCACATTGCCCGCAACTCCGGCACAGAGATCGGCAAGGGCTTCGCCGACAAGCTCCAGGAGGCCATCGACGCTGGATACAGCGGTGTTGCTGATCGCAAGGGCTTCTACGTCTACGACGATGCCGGCAACATCACCGGCGCAAACGACTTCTTCAAGCAGTAATGCGCTGAGCCTCAGCTGCTGTTCATGCTGGGGCAAGGAGAAGCGCAAACTTCCGACCCTTCTCGGGGGAGCCGGCCCCTGGGCTTGACCTACCATCTGCGCGGATGAATCTGTGCCACAGACCCCTAATACAGATGGCTAAAAGGACTGCCGGCCCGCCGGCTGTCGAAAGGGTGGAAAGCGAACGGCCGGCCGGGCTTTCGCCCGACCGGCCAGGAGAGAGTCACTGCAGGAGTTCCTGCGTTTCGCTTAGATTCGGCGACCAGAAATGATTACGGCCGCTCCACCGACTGCAAGCAGTGCGATGCCAGCAAGCCCAACTGCCAGACCGGTCGCACCGGTGCGCGGCAGGCTGCCGGATGCGGAGGAGCTGGGCTTCGTGCCATTGTCCTGAGAACCTGAAGTTCCCGAGGTGCCGGGCTTGTCAGCTCCAGGAGCTTCCGCACCGGGCTTCTGGTCTTCAGGGTCCTTGGCTTCCGGCTTGCCCTTGTCGTTTTCGCCTGCTTCAGGAGCCTCTTCGGGGTCGTTAGCGTCCGGTTCGTTCCCTTCGGGGTCCTTGTCTTCAGGGTCCTTAGCCTCGGGGTCCTTGGGCTTGTCGCCGTCATTGTCCGGGGCGCCGGGCTCGTTCACATTGGGGTCCTTAGTCCCGGGTTCTTTGGCGCCCGGATCCGTCGGCTTGTCGTCACCGTTTTCCGGTGCTTCGGGCTTGGTCGGGTCCTGCGCTTCGGGGTCCTTAGCCTCGGGGTCCTCGGGTTTGTCGCCGTCGTTGTCCGGGGTGTCGGGTGCTTCGGGTTCGTTGGCTTCGGGATCCTTCGGGTCCTGCGGTTCCGGATCCTTGGGGTCGTTAGCCTCGGGATCCTTGGGGTCGGTCGGCTTGTCGCCGCCGTTGTCCGGGGTGTCAGGAGTTTCCGGTTCCTTCGGATCCTGCGGTTCGGGGGCTTCCGGTTCCTTGGGCTCTTCTGCCGGGAACAGCGAGTTCTTCTGTTCGTCGGTGAGGTTGATGTTGGAGCGGTGCAGAACCGTTTCGTCGTTCGGGTTGCCGTGGGCTACCCATACGACGGTGTCGTAGTTGGTGTCCTTGTTCAGCTTGTCTGCTGCTACGGTCGTCTGGGCGTCGAGCTTGCCGTCCTTGATGGCGCTGCTGGGAATGTATTCAACGGCAACCGGTTCCTTCGACGACTTTTCTGCTGCAGCCGACTTAGCGGACGGACGTGACAGTTCGATTTCGCTGTTCTTGACCTTACGGTCGACAATTGCGACGTAGACACCGTTGGCATCCTGACCAGTGCTGGCCTTGGGCAGCACGCCATAGCCTTCGCCGGTCACATTGACCGTCAGGCCCTTGTCAGAAACAGAGTGCGTGCTCTTAGTGGTGTTCTTAATCGTCTCCTCATCGACTTGCGGTTCAGGCTCTTCGGCCGTGTACTTCACGGTGAGAGCAGTGGGCTTCTTGCGTGGGTCCGCAGCTCCGCCGGAGGTGTACCAGTACTGGGTCTGGCCGGTCTGTACGTTGTAGTCCACCCAGCTGCGGGGGAATGAGCCCCAGCCGTCTTTTTCTTTGTTCTGGTCTGGCT
>NZ_KV789369.1:0-3746 GCF_001807555.1 Brevibacterium sp. HMSC08F02
CACACAAACTCAACCAACGCCCCCGGTTAGTACACACAGCTTCCTTGATGTCGTTGACCCATTCGACAACATCCCGCATCGCGCCAGGCTTACCCGTGCTGAATTCAACCGGCTGATGGACGAACAAGACCCTGAGCGCCGCGAGGAAAAATGGCAGCGCGCCACCTACGTGTTCAATGAGCTGGTTATGGCCAGTACCGAGGACATGCCTGAGGAATACCGCAAGAACTGGCAGGGAGACCTCACCCTAGACGGAACACTTATTCCAGGCGTGCGCCGCGGCAACAACCGATGGACGAACCGGCCGGACGATCTCATGTCCTCCGAGCCGGAAGCAGGCTGGTACTCGCGAGACGAGCGGCAGGAAACACATGGCGAATCAAAGCGAAAGCGAAACGCCAAGCATGTCTGGGGCTGGGAGGCCACACTTGTTGCCGGAGTCATCCGCGACCAAGGCCCCTATGCTCAACCGCACCTGATTATGGGAATGGCTTTTGACCGGCCCAGCCACAACCCTGCGATCCGTGGGCTGGAAGCCATGCGGCATTTAGCGGAAGATCCTGAGACACCTAAGGGCATAGCGGTGGGCGACCGCGCGTACTTCGCTGTAGCTAAGACCAAACACTTCCATGAACCACTGCGCAAAAAGGGATACACGCTGGTGGGAGATTACAAAACCAACCAGCTGGGAAAGCGCGGATTCTATGAAACCATGGGGTTAGTTGAAGGCCACTGGTATTGCCCGGCCATGCCGAAACCTCTGGTGGAAGCCACCGAAGACTTCTACGCCGGGCGTATTGATGAGGCCACCTACAACCAGCGGATCAACGAGCGCCGCGCCTTTGCCATGCGGAGAAAAGGCAAGAAGCTCTCCGGTGAGAGCCAGATGTTTATGTGTCCGGGACGAGGTAAAGGAAAGACACTGGCATGTCCCTTGGTGGAAAAGAGTCAGCGCCAGGACGCGAGAGACAGAGGACTACCCTCCATCTCCGGGCCAAATCTATCTACTGCGCGCAAGGCAAAAGGAAAGTGCTGTACCAATAGGGCCTCGGTAACCATTCCGAATAAGGAGGGAATGCGCTACCGCCAAACTGGCCCTGCTTTTAAGACACCGGAATGGAAGAAGATTTATGGCACGTGGCGCAATGTGATTGAAACTCGCAATGACTATGTGAAGAACAATCGTGGTGGTGCTGCGATTCGTGACCATACGAGAAGGCCTGTTCGTGGTTTTGCTGCCACCTTCTTCTATACGGCTTTGGGTGTGGTTGCGGCCAATGTATCCATGATCCGGCGTTTTCTTGGCCGGGTGGAAAGGGACGAAAAGACCCCGCCACCTGAACGCCATGAGCCACAGCCGCCGCGCGATCCGGCGCGCGAGAAGGCAAGCCCGAACGCGCCGCCTGCACGCGAGGCGGCTTAAGACCAACTGAATACATTTCTCACATCTAGCTCGGAAAACCGATAAAGGGTTCCGGGCTAGAAGTCGTTTTAGAGGGGACGAACCATGCTGTGTTCCTTATTGGTTACCACCTGGATCAGGGCGAAAACGACTAAACCCACCGCGATCAAGCGGTGGGTTTAGCTATGCGGAGCAGTTTCGCAAATGATTTAAGTTAGATTCGCAAAACCGCCGCCTTGTGCTGTCGGGATGACAGGATTTGAACCTGCGACCCTCTGCTCCCAAAGCAGATGCGCTACCAAGCTGCGCCACATCCCGGACTGCTTCATACTAGCCCTTTGCCGCCAGAAAGGCACTTCGACCCGAGCGCATGTCGCGCTGACCCCGTCGATTTTGCAGATCGGGGAACTGTGCTTTAAAGTAGAGAAGCGCTTCGCGCGGGGATGTAGCTCAATGGTAGAGCCTCAGTCTTCCAAACTGATAGTGCGGGTTCGATTCCCGTCATCCCCTCGGTTCAAATCTCGGGACACTGTTTGCGCAGTGTCCCGAGATTTTTTTGTGTGCACGGTAGGCGCGCGGGAACACAGTTGTCGAGGTGGTGTTCATCACGTTGTTTACCGTTCAGTACACTGCCGGTCATGCACGTTGAGAACAAACCGCAGGGCCCTGCCGCGGTGAAACGAAAAGCGGTATCCCCAACGGCTGCCCGGCCGACATTCTTTGAAGTCCCCCGCCCTCGGTATTGGCTGCGGTTGGCGGTTTGGCCGCTGTCTGGATTCTGGGTCAGGTGACGGGCCACCCGATCAACGCGGTTGTGTTCGCGATCCTCGTGATGGTCACCCTGTGCCTTGTGAAGGTTCCGGTCATCATTGCTTTGGTGTCATCAGCCATTCTCGGTGGCCTGCAGGCCGGGCTGAGCATGGAAGAGACCCTTGCGGGCTTCAACGACAACCTGCTGTCCGGCGCGCAGGTGGGTCTGACCTACGTCATGATCGGCGCCTTGGCCGTCGCGCTGTCCCGTTCCGGTCTTCTTGAGCTCTTCGCCCAGTGGGTGGCAAAGAAGACCACCGCGGAAGAGCGTGCAGTGAGTCAGGGTGCAAAGTGGGGCCTGTTCGGCCTGTTCGCCGGCGCGGCAGTGCTCAGCCAGAACCTCGTTCCCGTGCACATCGCGTTCATCCCCATCCTGCTCCCGCCGCTCTTGGGCGTTCTCAACCGGCTGCGCATCGACCGCCGCGCCGTTGCTGTTGTACTCGCATGCTCCATGAGTGCCAGCTACCTGCTGCTGCCCACGGGTTTCGGCGCCATCTACCTCAACGAAATTCTGCTGACCAACGTCAATGAGTTCGGCGGCCCGCGGGGGCTCACTGCAACCCCTGATATGGCGTGGAAAGCGATGTTCTGGCCCGTCATGGGTCTGGCAGCGGGAATGCTGACCGCTGTTCTCTTCAGCTACCGCAAACCCCGCGACTACCCTCAGCTGCCGCAGGCAGACCGGCTTTCTGCTGCGCGGGGGAGCGCTGGATCAGAGAACGCTGTGTCGCTGCACCCGTTCCAGCTGATCATGACGCTCATTGCCGTAGCTGCAGCACTCGTCTTCCAGATCGCCTTCGATTCCCTGCTCGCGGGTGGGATGATCGGCTTCCTCATCTTGACACTCGCCGGCGTATTCCGGTGGAGGGAACAGGACGATGTCTTCACCCAGGGTGTGCTCATGATGAGCCACATCGCCATCATCATCACGGTTGCCTCCGGCTTTGCAGGACTGTTGAACGTAACTGGTGAGATCGACCCGCTGATTGCCGCAGTCGGCGGGTTCATCGGCGACAACACGGCACTCGGGGTTTTCCTCATGCTGTTCGTGGGCCTATTCATCACGATCGGCTTCGGCGATTCCTTCGCGAGCGTGCCGATCCTCGCCCCGATCTACATTCCGCTGGCACTGGAAATGGGGCTTGACCCGCTGGCTGCTGTCTGCCTGCTCGGAGCCTCGGCAGGCCTAGGTGATGCCGGTTCTCCCGCATCGACCATTTCCCTCGGCGTGACGTCCGGACTCGCCGCCGATGGGCATCACGACCACATTCGCGACACCGTCATCCCAACGTTCCTGCACTGCAATATCGGCATGCTGCTGTTCGCGGGGATAGCGGTGCTCATGCTGTAGAGATGTCTGGTTTCAGGACATCGTGCACCCCTGCGGCTGCGAATCGGCCTGCGGATGTCTCACGCCTCTGTTCCATTGATGTGTAGGGCCATCGTTCCAACCCACATCCGGACGGCCAGACTCCCTTTAGCCGGCTTCTGCGCCTTAGCTGTACTAACCGGGGACGTTGGTTGAGTTTGTGTG
>NZ_KV789370.1:0-590 GCF_001807555.1 Brevibacterium sp. HMSC08F02
GGTGAAGGCATGCAGGATCGTTCTTCCCGACCCCGTACAAGCCCGAATAAGACCACGTCTAAGGTGGTCAAACGCATCGTGTCGCTGCGGTTGCGTAAACGCATCGGACCTGCGCAGTTGGCTGTTCTGTGCGGTGTGGCGCCGTCAACAGCGCATCAGGTGCTTACACGCTGCCGGCTGAACCGGCTGTCGTATCTTGACCGTGCCACCGGTGAGGTCGTGCGTCGTTATGAACATGATCAGCCGGGGGACTTACTCCATGTGGATGTGACGAAGTTCGGCAAGATCCCCGATGGTGGTGGGTGGCGGTTTGTCGGCAAGGCTCAGGGTTTCCTCAACCGGGCAAAGACAGAAGGCAAGCCACAGGATCGGTCCAGACACTCCGCGTTGGGATACTGCTTTGTCCACACCGTGGTCGATGACCATTCCCGGGTGGCGTACGCAGAGATCCACGATGATGAAAAGGCCGTCACCGCAGCAGGGGTGTTGCGCCGGGCGACTGCATGGTTCGCAGACCGCAATGTTCACGTCAAGAGAGTCATCAGTGATAACGGGTCGTGTTACCGATCCACACTGTGGCAGCAAACGTG